>NZ_WTYD01000002.1:300000-575237 GCF_009827295.1 Qipengyuania pelagi
TGAGCTTCGGATCGCTGTCCGCCAACGCGATCAAGGCGCTGAACAAGGGCGCGGCTGCGGGCAATTTCTACCACGATACCGGAGAAGGTGGCCTGTCGCGCTATCACCGCGAACATAACGGCGATCTCGTCTGGGAGATCGGCAGCGGGTATTTCGGGTGCCGCAAGGATGATGGCGCGTTCGATCCCGACAGATTCGCCGACACCGCGCAGATCGACCAGGTCAAGATGGTCGAGATCAAGCTGAGCCAGGGGGCCAAGCCGGGCCATGGCGGCGTCCTTCCCGGCTCGAAGGTGACCGAGGAAATCGCCGAAGCACGCGGGGTCACGGCTGGGCAGGATTGCGTCAGCCCTGCCGCGCACTCGACCTTTTCGACGCCGGTGGAACTGCTGGAATGGGCGGCGCGGCTGCGCGATCTTTCGGGTGGCAAGCCCGTCGGCGCGAAACTGTGCGTCGGCAAGCCGCACGAAGTGTTCGCGCTCGTCAAGGCGATGCGCGAAACGGGGATCGTGCTCGACTATCTGGTGGTGGACGGAGCGGAGGGCGGCACGGGTGCGGCACCGGTCGAATTCTCCAACCGCGTCGGTATGCCTTTGCGCGAAGGGCTGATCCTAGTCCGTAACGCGCTGGTGGGCACGAATCTGAAACCGCAGGTCAAGCTCGCCGCATCGGGCAAGGTGTATTCGGGCGCGGGCATCGCAATCAATCTCGGCCTCGGCGCGGACTGGTGCAATGCGGCGCGCGGCTTCATGTTCGCGCTGGGCTGCGTCCAGTCGCTCAAATGCCATACCGACCACTGCCCCACCGGAATCGCCACGCAGGACAGCACGCGCCAGCGGGGCCTGGTGGTGACCGACAAGAGCGAGCGGGTGGCCCGGTTCCAGCGCAGTACGCTCGAATCCTTTCGCGAAATGGTCATCGCCATGGGCCTCGAAAATCCCTGGCAGATCGAACCGCGCCATATCTCGGAACGTCTCGATTCGGCCCGCGCGGACAGCGTGGATCGCATCCAGACCTTCCTCGCGCCCGGCCAATTGCTCGACGATCCGGACTCGACGCCCTATCAACGCTATTGGGACGCAGCGCGGATAGACAGTTTCAAGGAAGCATGATGTCGGCCGAACGAGGATTGCGCCGCTGGCACGCGGCGGTCGATGGGGGCAATGACGCGGCCGTCCTCGGCGCGATGATAGCGGAAGACGCCGTCTTCCACTCGCCCGTGGTCCACACCCCCCAGAAAGGCCGCCCGATCGTCACAGCCTATCTGGCCGCCGCCGGGCAGACGCTGGGAAATGACACCTTCCGCTATGTCCGCGAGATTGTGGACGGCGATACCGCCATGCTCGAATTCGAAACCGAGATGGACGGGATCCACGTCAACGGCGTCGACATCATCCGCTTCGGTGCGGAGGGCCATATCCTCGATTTCAAGGTGATGGTCAGGCCGCTGAAGGCGGTGAATAAGGTCTGGGAGATGATGGCCGCGCAGCTGGAGCGGATGAAGGGCTAAGTTAATTTGAAACTGAATTCATGTTGATCAAGATCTGAACATAGCTCGGTATGAAGGCGATCAAGATCCAAAATAAAACCGAAGGTCATTTGACCCTGCTTCGTCATATCGAAGAGATTTCTATTTGAATCAGTTAAAAAAAGTTCACCCGCGCTGATTGTGAGATAGCGAATCTTTTCATCGCCAAGCGAGAAGCTCGCACGGTCAGCATCCCACTTTTTATCTTGAAATTCCAGCAGCGCTTTCTTCAGTGCTTGGACCGAAGCTCCGTTCTGAAGAAGCTGCGCAAAAACCTTCAGAACAAGCAAGTCGCGAAAAGTGTAAGCTCGCCCTTTACCCCTACGCTTTTCTCTAACCTTTCTCCGAACAAAAACACCCGAACGCTCGAGGTAATCGAGCATCGCAACCGTCTTGAAACCACAAATCTTTGCAGCTCGACGTGCATCCACAATTTCTGATTTCATAGTTCTGCTCAGAACTATGTTTAAAATCGCGCGGATTGGCAAGAGTTGCCACACTTATTCAGGGATCAATCAACTTTTGGTGGGTCTCACGCTATTGCAGGCACAAGATATTGAGCGCAGCAAGAGACATCGCCAAATGCGGCGCTAGGAAGGAGGCAACGATGTATTTTGAGAAATATCAGTCCGGCGGTTGGCGCTGGCGTCTCAAAGCAGCCAATCACGAGATAATCGCGTCGGGCGAAGCCTATGTCAACGAACGCGACTGCGACCACGCGATCAATCTCGTGAAGGGCACCAATGGTTCCACACCTGTGTACCGTCGATAACGATACACCTTACGAATTGCGGTTCAACCAAATCCGGTTGATCTGACTGGAAAGGGCCACCCTGTTTCACGGGGCGGCCCTTTCGCTTACTGGTTCATCGTCGCGAAGAAGTCTTCGTTGGTCTTGGAATCCTTCATCTTGTCGAGGAGGAATTCCATCGCATCGATCGTGCCCATCTGCATGAGGATGCGGCGCAGGACCCACATCTTCGACAGCTTGTCCTTCTCCACCAGCAGCTCTTCCTTGCGGGTGCCGGACTTGCCCACATCGAGCGCGGGGAAGATGCGCTTGTCGGCGACCTTGCGGTCGAGGACGATTTCCGAGTTGCCGGTGCCCTTGAACTCTTCGAAGATCACCTCGTCCATCCGGCTGCCGGTATCGATCAGCGCGGTGGCGATGATGGAGAGCGAGCCGCCCTCCTCGATATTGCGCGCCGCGCCGAAGAAGCGCTTGGGCCGCTGGAGCGCATTGGCGTCGACACCGCCGGTCAGCACCTTGCCCGAGCTGGGCACCACAGTGTTGTAAGCGCGGCCGAGGCGCGTGATCGAATCCAGGAGGATGACGACATCGTGCTTGTGTTCGACCAGGCGCTTCGCCTTCTCGATCACCATTTCGGCGACCTGGACGTGGCGATTGGCAGGCTCGTCGAAGGTGGAGGAAATGACCTCGCCCTTCACCGAACGCTGCATGTCGGTGACTTCCTCAGGTCGTTCATCGACGAGCAGGACGAGGAGGAAGACCTCGGGGTGATTGTCGGTGATCGCCTTGGCGATGTTCTGCAACAGCACGGTCTTACCCGTGCGCGGTGGCGCCACGATCAGCGCGCGCTGGCCCTTGCCCTGCGGCGAAACGATGTCGATCACCCGCGCGCTCTTGTCCTTTACCGTCGGATCAAGCGTGTCCAAGGACAGCTTCTGTTCGGGATAGAGCGGGGTGAGATTGTCGAAATTGGTGCGCATCCGCACCGCTTCGGGATCGTCGAAATTGACCTTGTAGAGCTTGGTCAGGGCGAAATAGCGCTCGCCTTCCTTGGGTGCGCGAATTTCGCCTTCGACGGTGTCGCCGGTCCTCAGGCCCCATTTGCGCACCTGGTTGGGCGAGACGTAGATATCGTCCGGCCCGGCGAGGTAATTGGCTTCGGGCGAGCGCAGGAAGCCGAAGCCGTCCTGAAGCACCTCGATGGTGCCGATGCCCATGATCTTTTCTTCGTATTCCTCATCCTCGGCCAGTTCGCGCAGGATGCAGAACATCAAATCCTGCCGCCGCATCGTGCTCGCGCCCTCGACGCCGAGTTCCTCCGCCATCGAGACGAGGTCGGCCGGGGTCTTTTCTTTCAAATCCTTGAGATGCATCAGTTTTCTCGAATTATAAGGGTAGCTTGGAAATGGCCCTGAAGGTCGTGTGTCCGCAGCCGGTGAAGGGCGGACGGGCTTGGGGAAAGCAGACCCGGCCAGCGCGATTGTCCCGCGAAGGCCTCAGCCGAATAGGAGATAAGCGAATTACGTCCGCCGCCCGCACCCGTCAATCGCGAAAGCGGTGGGGCGAGGAATCAGGGCGATTGATCAGAGTGACGAATCAGAACGGTTTGACGATCACCAGCACCACGATCAGCGCCAGCAGGATCGCAGGCACCTCGCCGAACAGCTTCAATTGCTTCTCGCTCAAAGGGCGTTCGCCCTTCAGCATCTTCTTCGCCTGGACGACCATGTACATGTGGTATCCCGTCAGCAGCAGCACCAGCAGCAGCTTGGCATGGAACCAGCCTTGCGAGAACGCGCCGATCGTGCCCGCCAGCGCGAAGCCGAGCAGCCAGACGACGATAAGGCTGGGGGTCAGGATGATGCGGCGCAATTTGCCGATCCGGTCCTGCCACACCGCGCTTTCGGGCGAGTCCGCATCGTAGGGATGGAGATACAGCATCTGGCGCGGCAGGATGAACAGGCCGGCCATCCAGAACACCATGAAGATGATATGCCCGGCCTTCAGCCAGAGATAGGTCATGGAGAAAAATTCCTGCATCGCCAGCCCATCTAGGACCGCTGGCGCCATGCGCCAAGGGGGAGATTCAGCGAGAGATCGCGCCTAGCCGCGCACCGCCGCCAGCAGGCGCTCGACATGCTCGATCGGCGTGCGCCGGTCGATCCCATGACCGAGATTGAAGACATGCGGCCGATCCTGAAGCGCATCGAGAATGAAGCGCACCCGCGTTTCGAGATCTCCGTTCCCCGCAAGCAGGAGCAGCGGATCGAGATTGCCCTGCACCGGCATCCCCGCGGGCAGTTCGCGCGCCGCCCACACCGGATCGAGCGTTTCATCGAGGCCGACCGCATCGACCCCCGTCTCGCGCGCATAGGACGGCAGTTTTTCGCCTGCGCCCTTGGGAAATCCGATCACGGGCGTATCGGGATGCGATTGCTTCAAAGCCGCGACGATCGCGGCATTGGGCGCGATAACCTGCTTCTCGAACTGGTCGGGCGCGAGGCTGCCCGCCCAGCTGTCGAACAATTGCACCGCTTCGGCACCGGCATCGATCTGGCCGCGCAGATAGGTCACCGTCTGCTCGACGATGCGGTCGAGAATCGCGCGCAGCCGTTCGGGATCGCGATAGGCGAGAGCGCGCGCCTCGTGCTGGTCGCGGCTGCCCTCACCCGCGATCATGTAGGTCGCGACCGTCCAGGGCGAACCGGCGAAGCCCAGCATGGTGGTCTCCGCGCCCAGCCTCGCCCGGCAACGGCGCACCGTCTCGTAGATCGGCTCGTAATGCTCGGGATGCGGCTCCAGAGCGTCGAGAGCGGTCTCCAGCAGCGTCGGCGAGAGTTTGGGTCCCTCGCCTGCCAGAAACTCGAGATGCTGCCCCAGAGCGTGCGGAACGATCAGGATATCGGAAAACAGGATCGCCCCGTCGAAGCCGAACCGCTCGATCGGCTGCAAGGTCACTTCGCACGCCGCCTCGCTGTCATAGGCGAGTTCGAGGAAACCGCCCTTCTGGCTGCGCAATTCGCGATATTCGGGCAGATATCGCCCCGCCTGGCGCATGAGCCAGACCGGCGCGCGGGGCCCACGTTTTCCGTTCAGCGTATCGAGCAGGAGACCGGGCATCGGGTAGGTCCAATCCAATAATACAATATTATTATAAGGTTTGATGGAGTCTGTTGGCCCTGTGGAAAGCGGGCATATCCCGCCCCTGCCCGATTTCTCCCGACCTGACCAGACTTGGGCCGAATGCGACTCGCGGGCCCCATTGAGTCAAATCCAAACTCTCCCCGCTATCCCCAGCCTGTCGACATCCCTCCCATCCTGTCGGCAAGTGGCGGGGCGGATCGGCCGGTAGCGGGGATCGAATCCTCTCCCGAACTTGTCGGCAGGTTCGTCCCGTGGTTTATGCCGGTCTTCTCCACAGGCTGAGCGGAAGGCCGGACCACACGTGACGACGCGCATTCACCTCCATCTCGTCTCCGATTCCACCGGGGAAACGCTGGAGATGATCGCCAAGGCCGCGCTCGCCCAGTTCGAGAATGCCGATGTGGTGCGCCATTTCTGGCCCATGGTCCGCTCGCGCCAGCATCTCGACCGGATCATGCCTGATCTCGCCGCGGATGCGGGCCTCGTCCTCTATACGCTCGTCAATCCCGAGACCAGGGAGAGGCTGGAAGAGCGCTGCCGCGCGCTCGGTCTGTCGGCCGTGCCGGTGCTTGACGGCGTGACGTCGGCGCTGGAAACCGCGCTTGGCCAGGAAGCCCATGGCAAGCCCGGTCGCCAGCATCTGATGGACAAGGCCTATTTCGAGCGGGTCGAGGCGATCCAGTTCACGATCGCGCATGATGACGGGGTAGGGTGGGAGGATTGGGAAGAGGCCGACATCGTGCTGGCGGGCGTGTCGCGCAGCTCAAAGACGCCGACCAGCATCTATCTCGCCAATCGCGGGTACAAGGTCGCGAATATCCCGCTGGTGGTCGAAAGCCCGCCGCCGAAATCCCTGTTCGAGCTGAAAATGCCGCTGGTGGTCGGCCTCACCAGCGCGCCCGAACGTCTGGTCCAGATCCGGCGCAATCGCCTGCTGAGCCTCAACGAAGGGACCACCACCGATTACGTCGATCACGAGCGGGTGCGCGAGGAGATCGCCTTCGCGCGGCGCCTGTTCGCTGACAAGGGCTGGCCGGTGATCGATGTCACCCGCCGCTCGATCGAGGAGACCGCGGCGGCGATCATCAAGCTGCTGGGCGAACGCAGCCGCAGGGCGAGTGACGGGCAGTTCGAAGGGTTGAAACCGATATGAGCGATAGTGTCAGCGGCATGGTTTCACGTGAAACAATCCTGCTCGCGTCGAACAGCGCCTCGCGCAAGGCGATGCTGAGCGCGGCGCAGATCGCGTTCGAAGCGATTCCGGCGGATGTGGACGAGCGGGCGCTCGAGGCCGAGATGGCGGATGGCGAGCCTGCCGAGATCGCCCAGGCGCTGGCGGCGGCGAAGGCGGCGGCGGTTTCGGCCGAAAACCCTGAGCGTCTGGTGCTGGGCAGCGATTCGCTGGTCGAGGTCGAGGGACAGCGCTTCGACAAGCCCGCGAGCCGCGAAGAGGCGGCGGAGCATTTGCGGTTCTTCTCCGGCAAGGTGATGACGCTGCACAGCGCGGCGGCCCTCGCCCGCGATGGACGTATTGTCTGGATCGGCGGCGATTTCGCGCGGCTGATGGTGCGCGACCTGTCAGAGGAATTCATCGCCGCCTATCTCGACGCGGAATGGCCCGCCGTGTCCTATTGCGTCGGCGTGTTTCGCATCGAAGGACCGGGCGTCCACCTGTTCGAACGGATCATGGGCGATCAGTTCACCGTGCTCGGAATGCCGCTTCTGCGGGTGCTGGCCGCTTTGCGCGAGGAAGGCGCGCTGGTTTCATGACCGTTCCTTTTTCCGGGCCCTATGCGGAAGTGATCGGCGATCCGATCGCCCAGTCGAAATCGCCCGCGATCCACGGCTTCTGGCTCGAAAAACTCGGGATCGCGGCGGATTATCACGCCACCTTGGTCAAACCCGATGGCATCGGGGATTACCTCGCATCGCGGCGGACAGATCCGGCCTGGCGCGGATGCAACGTCACCATGCCGCACAAGCAGCTGGTCCAACCTTCGCTCGACGCGATTGAAGAACCCGCCGCCGCGATCGGAGCGGTGAACACGATCCGTCGCGATGGTGATGGAGTGCTGACCGGCCATAACACCGATGCGGCAGGCTTTCTCGAACCGCTCCGCCCCCTGCTCGCCCGCCAGCATTATTTCCGCATGGCGCGCATTCTCGGCACCGGCGGCGCGGCGCGGGCGATCGTGACGGCGCTGGCGGGCGAAGGCTTCACTCTAGTCCTGGCAGGCCGCGATCCGAAGAAAGCCCGCGCCTTGCTCGACGAACTGGCGCCGGATGGCGAACACCACGCCGCCGATCTCGCCCATTTCGCGTCCCCCACCGACTTCGCCTTCGACGACCGCGAGGGGTGCTGCGACTTGATCGTGAATGCCAGCCCGCTGGGAATGCGCGGGCAGCCGCCCCTCGCCTTCGACTGGAGCCATGCCCCGCCCCGCTCGATCGCCTACGACATCGTCACGGATCCGGTGGAGACCGAATTTCTCAAGAATGCTCGCGCCGCCGGTTTCGCCACGATCGACGGGCGCGCCATGCTGATCGGGCAGGCGGCGGAGGCGTTCGAACTCTTCTTCGGCCAGCCCGCCCCGCGCGAGCACGACGCGGACCTGCGCGCGCTGCTGACGCGATGACCCGGCCGCTCGTCATCGGGCTCACCGGGTCGATCGGGATGGGCAAGTCCACAGTCGCGGCCATGTTCGCCGCCGCCGGTATCCCCGTCTTCGACGCCGACCGCGAGGTTCGCGCGATGCAGGGGCCGGGCGGCGCGCTGGTCCCTGCGATCGAGGCCGCCTTTCCCGGCAGCACCGGGCCCCACGGCGTCCTTCGCGACGCATTGGGCGCCAGGGTCTTCGGCGACGATGCTGCGCTCGCCCGGTTGGAGAAAATCGTCCATCCCGCCGTGGCCGAGCGGCGCGCGGCCTTCCTGCGCGATCACGCGGATGCGCCGCTGGTGATCTTCGATATTCCGCTCCTGTTCGAGAAAGGCGGCGTTGACGCGGTCGATCGCGTGGTGGTCGTGTCCGCTCCGGCAGAAGCGCAGCGCAGGCGCGTGCTCGCGCGGCCCGGCATGACCGAAGCGAAATTCGCCGACATCCTCGCGCGCCAGACTCCCGATGCGGAGAAGCGCGCCCGCGCCGATCATGTCGTCGATACGGGCGTATCGCTCGAAGAGACCGAGGCCGAGGTGCTGGCGCTGATCGAACGCCTACGCGGCTCAACCGGCCCCTTGTAATCCGGCCCCTTGTAATCAGGCCCGCCCCGTCCGATAGATATCGCAATGCGCGAGATCGTCTTCGACACCGAAACCACCGGCCTCGATCCAAGGACCGGGGATCGCATGGTGGAAATCGGCTGTATCGAGATCGTCAATCTGATGCCCACGGGGCGCAGTTTCCACGCCTATTACAATCCCGAACGGGATATGCCCGCAGGCGCCGAAGCGGTGCATGGCCTCTCCGCCGCTTTCCTGTCCGACAAGCCGCTGTTCCGGGATGGGGCGGCGGATCTGCTCGCTTTCATAGGGGACGATCCCCTGGTCGCGCACAATGCGGGCTTCGATTTCGGCTTCCTCAACAACGAGCTGGAACTGTGCGGGCTGACCCCGGTCGATACCGGGCGGATGGTCGACACCGTGGCTCTGGCGCGCAAGCGGCATCCGGGGGCCAAGCTCTCGCTCGACGCGCTGTGCACGCGTTACGGGATCGATCGCAGCCACCGGGTCAAGCACGGCGCGCTGCTCGACGCGGAATTGCTGGCGCAGGTCTATGTCGAATTGCGCGGCGGGCGGCAGATCGGGCTGGAGCTGGCGGCCGATGCCGCATCAAGTCAGTCGGGCGATACGCACCAGCCCGCGACCCTCCAGCTGCGCCAGGCACCGACCGGCGCGCGCCGCGAACCGCGTCCGCACGCGGCGTCCGCCGCCGAACTGGCGCGCCACGCCGAATTCGTCGGCAAGATGAAGGCACCGCTTTGGCTGAAGTGAGTTAGGAATATCCGGCGTATCCCGGGACGGCGGGATGCCCCGGCCAATGGGATCGGCGACGTTTAGCAAGGAGAACGATAATATGGATATCCGCGTCTCGGGCCACCAGATCGAAACCGGCGCCGCCTTGCAGGACCATGTGTCCGACCGGCTGCAGGCCATGGTCGAGAAATATTTCAGCCGCGCGCTCAGCTCGCACGTCACCTTCGGCAAGGCTGGGTCCGGCGCGTTTTCCTGCGACATCGTCACCCACGTCAACAAGGGCCTGATCCTCAAGAGCCATGGCGAGGCGCATGACGTCCATCAGAGCTTCGACCAGGCGCTCACCAAGGTCGAGAAGCAGCTGCGCCGCTACAAGCGCCGGGTGCAGGACCGCCATAGCCAGGCCGCCCACGCCATGGCGGAGGAAGAGGCCGCCTACACGATCTTCGCCGCGCCCGAACCCGATCAGGCGGACGAGCGCGAGGAAGAGAACGCACCGCCCATCGTCGCCGAGACCACGGCGGACATTCCCGAAGCCACCGTCGCCGATGCGGTGATGATGCTCGACCTGCGGGATACCGGCGCGCTGTTCTTCAAGAATGCGGGCACGGGCCGACACAACATGGTCTATCGCCGCCGCGACGGGACGATCGGATGGGTCGAGCCGAAGCGGGCCGACTGATCCACCTGATCTGACGCGAAACCTTGCGTCCGAGAGGCGTTCCGGGGCACGGGGGAAGGGTCATGGCCGACGACACACCACCCTCCCCCGCTTTCACGCCCAAGCCCAGCGAAGGCGCCGCATCGCATCACCGCGCGCTCGAGCGGCTGTATCGCTCGGCGCCGGTGAACACCCTGTTCGCCTCCGAACTGGCGATCGAGGGCGAGGGGCGCGCGCGGATCAGTTTCGATATCACCGAGGACGTCTTCCACGCGGCGGGTGCCGCCCACGGGACGGTCTATTTCAAGATGCTCGACGATGCGGCCTTCTATGCGGCCAACACGCTGGTGACGGACCGCTTCCTGCTCACGACATCGTTCAACCTCCATTTCACGAAACCGGTGCGGACCGGGCGCGTGATCGCGGAAGGGCGCTGGATCAGCGGGCGTCGCCGCGTCTTCGTCGCCGAATCGCGGCTGGTCGATGCGGAAGGGGACGAGATCGGACGCGGAACGGGCACCTTCATGCGCTCGCGCATCGCGCTTTCCGGCCTGCCCGGTTACGCACAATAGCCCGATGGACGATGCGCGCCTGCCCGCCCATGTCGAAGTCGCCGGGCTGATCCGCGCGGTCCAGGCGGCGGGCGGGTTCGCGACGGTGCTGCACAAGGGGGAGCGCGACGCGGGCGCGATTTGCCTGATTGCGACACATAAAGGCCACAATTCAACACTGTGGGAGCGGATGCCCCAGCTTGACGGGTCGCGGAAATTCGTCGCGACCAAGCATCAAGATACTGAAAATAAGGGATATTTTGACGAATACCTCGCCCGCCGCGTGCGTCAGGACCCGGATACCTGGCAGATCGAACTGGATATCGAAAATCCCGAACGCTTCATCGCGTCCTGCTGACCGATCGGCCTGCTAGAGGTTGACTCGGTTTCGGATGTGACTAGTTGGCCGCCGACTTCGCTTGCGTAGGCGGTCGTTGGGCATGGGGTCCGATGGCTAGCACGCAGTCGGGGAATGGCCGGCAGGCCCGTAACGGATCGCTCAACGACGCAGAGAACGCGCGACTGATCCCAGCCTGCGACAGGTATTCACCGCCGAATGTATCGGTTTCATGTTCAAACGATCGCTTACCGCAGGCGCGGGTATCGCCGCTGCTGCAATTCTTACGTTTGCCGGGGCCCAAGGTTCCGGCGC
This sequence comes from Qipengyuania pelagi, assembly GCF_009827295.1. Lineage (NCBI taxonomy): Bacteria > Pseudomonadati > Pseudomonadota > Alphaproteobacteria > Sphingomonadales > Erythrobacteraceae > Qipengyuania > Qipengyuania pelagi. Next base: position 311,258 of record NZ_WTYD01000002.1, read on the forward strand.
CGTGGCACAGGAATCGGATTCCGCCCCGGCGATCATCCTTCCCCAGACCGAAGTGACGGACGAAATCGTCCCCGCAACCGCTCCGGTCTTCGTGGAAAAGGAAGTGGCTCAGGAAATTCCCGCCGAGACGGCGGAGACCGAGCCCGCCCTCCCCTCCAGTGACGAGACCCCGCGCGCTTCCTCCTTGCGCGAACTCGTCGCCATGACGCCCACCGACGGCGCGCTCTCCGAAGAGCTGCAGTGCCTCGCAGGCGCGGTCTATTTCGAATCGCGCGGCGAACCGCTCGACGGCCAGCTCGCCGTCGCGCAGGTCATCATCAACCGCGCGGAATCGGGCCAGTTTCCCGAAAGTTACTGCTCGGTCGTGCACCAGCGCTCGCAATTCAGCTTCGTGAAGAATGGCCGGATGCCGCAGCCGCGGACATCCAGCGCTGCCTGGACGCGGGCCAAGGCCATCGCGCGCATCGCCCATCGCGGGTTATGGGATAGCGCGGCAGACGATTCGCTCTATTTCCACGCCAAATATGTCCGCCCGAGCTGGAGCCGCAAGAAAGTGGCCCGCGCGACGATCGATTCGCATATTTTCTATCGGTGAGATTTCAGGCGCCGGGCGCGAGCCGTCCGGCTCGCTTGGCTTCGGCCTGACGGCCGGCGCGCGGTTGCGCTTGCGGTCGCTGACGCGACCGATCGCGATCGAGGTCAGTCTTGGAGTTCGACCCATACGGGCGTGTGGTCGCTGGACTTCTCGCGCCCGCGATACTCCTTGTCGACGCCGGCCGCCGTCATCCGGTCGGCGAGTTCGGGGCTGAGCAGCAGATGGTCGATCCGAAACCCGTGATCGCGCTGCCACGCGCCCGCCTGATAGTCCCAGAACGTCCACACCCCGCCGCGCGGATTGAGCGTGTCGATGGCATCGGTCCAGCCATCCGCCAGCATCCGCGCATAGGCGTCGCGCGATTCGGGCTGCATCAGCGCATCGCTCGCCATTGCCTTGGGTGACCAGACATCCTTGTCCTCGGGGATCACGTTGTAATCGCCGACCAGGGCGGTGGGGATCTCCTGCGCCCAGAGATCGGCGGCGTGCGCGCGCAACCGTTCCATCCAGCGCAGCTTGTATTCGAATTTGGGGCCTGGAAGCGGATTGCCGTTGGGCAGATAGATGCACCCCACCCGGACGCCGTTCATATCGGCTTCGAGATAGCGGGCGTGATCGTCCTCCCCGTCTTCGGGAAACAGGTCTGGAAGGCCGCGCCGCGTTTCGACCGGCTTCACTCCGTCGGCGAGGATTGCGACGCCGTTGAAGCTCTTCTGCCCGTGCCAGATCGCGTGATAGCCGATCTCCTCGAACTCGGAAGCCGGGAAGCCCTCGTCCTGGGTCTTGATCTCCTGCAGGCAGGCGACGGTAGGCCGCGTCTCCGCAAGCCATTCCTTCAGGCGCGGCAGGCGCGCCTTGATCCCGTTGATGTTGAAACTGGCGATACGCATGGGCGTTCGTCTGCCCGAAACCGGCCTTCGCGTCTAATTCAAATCCCGAAGCTGGTACCGCATCCGCAGCCCGCCGCCGCCTGCGGGTTTTCGACGCGGAAGGCCGCGCCGCCCAGCGATTCGACGAAATCGACCGTGCTGCCCGCGACGAGATCGAGGCTGACCGGATCGACGACCAGGCGGACGTCGCCGGTCTCGCTCACCATGTCGTCGCTCTCGGCTTCGGGGGCGAGGCCGAATTTGTACTGGAAGCCCGAACAGCCCCCGCCCTCGACGGAGAGGCGCAGGATCGCGGGCGCGCCCTGCTTGGCGGCGATCGCCGCGACACGGTCGGCGGCGGCCTGGGTCAGGGTCAGGCGGGTGAGGGAGAGGGGTTCGGCCATGCTGCCGATGTAGGGAGCCGGAGCCCCGCCCTCAAGCGCGTCTCAGGCGGTCTGGATATATTGCCGCATCTGCGCCGCCTCGTGTTCGACCTGATCGATCTTGGATTTGACCAGATCGCCGATCGAAATGAAGCCGCACAATGTCTCGCCGTCGAGCACGGGAAGATGGCGGATGCGCCGCCGCGTCATCAGCGCCAGCGCGCCGTCGATTTCGGTCATGCGGTCGACCGTGATGGCGGGCGCGGTCATCGCTTCGCGGACCGGACGATCGAGCGCGGCGGCTCCGTCCTTGGCGAGGCAATAGAGGACATCGCGTTCCGAAAAGATCCCCGCGACCCGGCCTTCCTCCATCACCGGGAGGGCCCCGATCCGCCGTTCCGCCAGCAAGGCGACGACATCGCGCATCGTCTGGTCGACAGTGCAGGTCACGATGGCCGAGCTGGCCCGGCCCTCGATCAGATTTCCGATATTCATCCGCGTTCTCCCTCAACCCCAATGAACCGGGAGAATGCCATCATCGCGGGAAAAAGGCGAATCGCGGCTAAGCGACGGGCGCGCCCGACGCTTGCACCGGGGGCCGGGATTGCCCATTGCAGGGCGCATGGCTCGCAAGTCCCCGCTCGAAGATCCCGAAACCGCTGCCTTCGCGTGGGCGCGATACCGGCGGATCATGCGCTTCATGCTGCTGGTGACGGTAGGCGTGGTCGCGCTGGCGCTGGCCGTCCTCTATGACGGGGACAGCGAGGCGTCGGTCCATTATTACATCGCGATCGCGCTGGGGATCGGCTTCACCATGCTGCTGGCGAGCGCGCTGATGGGGCTGGTTTTCCTCTCCGCCGGGACCGGGCACGACGATTCGATAGAGGACTGACGGTTTCTAGATCAGGCCCGCCAGCGGGCTGGAGGGATCGGCATATTTGCGCGTCGCCATCCGGCCGGACAGATAGGCGTCGCGCCCCGCCTCGACCGCCAGCTTCATCGCGCGGGCCATGCGGATCGGGTCCTTCGCTTCGGCGATGGCGGTGTTCATCAGCACCCCGTCGCAGCCCAGCTCCATGGCGACCGCCGCATCGCTCGCCGTGCCGACGCCCGCATCGACCAGGACGGGGACGCTGGCCCCTTCCTTGATCAGGCGGATGGTCACGCGATTCTGGATGCCGAGGCCCGATCCGATCGGCGCGCCCAATGGCATCACCGCCACCGCGCCCGCCTCTTCCAGCTGTTTCGCCGCGATGGGATCGTCGACGCAATAGACCATCGGAAGGAAGCCTTCCTTCGCCAGCACCTCGGTCGCCTTCAGCGTCTCGCGCATGTCGGGATAGAGCGTGCGCGCCTCGCCGAGCACTTCCAGCTTCACGAGGTCCCAGCCTCCCGCCTCGCGCGCCAGGCGCAGCGTGCGGATCGCATCGTCGGCGGTGAAGCATCCGGCCGTGTTGGGGAGGTAGGTGACTTTCTTCGGATCGATGAAATCGGTCAGCATCGGCGCCTTGGGATCGCTGACATTGACGCGCCGCACCGCCACGGTGACAATCTCCGCGCCCGAGGCTTCGAGAGCGGCGGCGTTCTGGGCGAAATCCTTGTACTTGCCCGTGCCGACGATCAGGCGCGACCGGAAGGTGCGGCCCGCGACGGTCCAGCTGTCGTCCTGCGCGTCATGATCGCCGCCTCCCCCGACAAAGTGGACGATCTCCAGCGTGTCGCCGTCTGCGAGAGTATGCTGTTCGAGTTCGCTGCGCGGCGCGATCGTGCCGTTGCGCTCGACCGCCACCTTGGCGGGATCGAGCTCGAGCTCGCGGACGAGATCGGCGACGGTGGTGGCGGAGGTGCGGCGAGTCTCGCCGTTGACGGTCAGGGAAAGAGGCGCGGTCATGATCCGCGCGACATAAGCCTCAATGCGACTGGCGCAAGTTGAGGATGTGGCCAAGCGAGACCAGCGCGACGCCGATAATGGTCAGGATCGCCTCCTTCTGCCCGTGCGGCACGGCCAGCGCCCCGCCCATGAAGGTCAGGCCCGTCATCGCGATCACGAAGGGAGCCGCCTTGCGATGGCGCAGCGCGCCCCAACCGATCGCCACGGCAGCGATCAGGACCGCGAGGACGAGGCCGATCCGGTGGATGTCGGGATTGAGGAACAGTTCGCCGCCGATACCGAGTCCGGCGCCAAGCCCCGCGACGATGACGATGCTGACCACGCAATGCACGGCGCACAGCCCCGACAGGACGATACCGGCGCGATCGAGCCGGCGCCGAATCGGAGAGACGGGGCGTTCCACCATGGCGGTCATGTATGTGACGGTGTAACATTATGCAAGGGGTCGCCCCGATATTCGGGCGCTCGGATTGCGTGCCAAAATTGCAGGCAAGCGCCTGCGCGGTGCAGCAAATGCACTTGCGAAGCGCGGCGCCGCGCAGCAATGGGGCGCGCATGGCACCCAAACCGCATTCATCCGCGCCTTCGCGCCCGATCGCGATCGCCAACTGGCTGCTGGTGGTCGCGGCTCTCGTCGTCCTGATGGTCGCCGTCGGCGGCATCACGCGCCTGACTGAGAGCGGCTTGTCGATCACGCAATGGAAGCCGATCACCGGCGCCATTCCCCCGCTCAGCGAGGCGGCGTGGCAGGCCGAGTTCGATCTCTATCGCCGGACCGGGGAATATATCAACGTGACGGGGCCGGCGGGCATGGATCTGGCCGCGTTCAAGTTCATCTATTTCTGGGAATGGTTCCACCGGTTGCTGGGCCGCGTGATCGGACTGGCCTTCGCCGTGCCGCTGGCGTGGTTCTGGGTGAAGGGCGCGATCCCGCAAGGATACAGGCATCGGCTGGTCGCCCTGCTCGCGCTTGGCGGTCTCCAGGGCGTGTTCGGCTGGTTCATGGTCAGGAGCGGGCTTGCGGGCACGATGACCGATGTGAGCCATTTCTGGCTGTCGATCCATCTGCTGACAGCGTTCTTCACGCTTGGCGGCCTTGTCTGGACCGCGCTCGACCTGCGGCAATTGGGCCTTGAGGACAGGCCGCGATCGCGCTGGACCGTCACGGCGAGCTGGGTTGGCGCGATCCTGTTCGTCCAGCTTCTCCTGGGGGCCTGGGTCGCTGGCCTCAATGCCGGGCTCGCCTCCGACACCTGGCCGCTGATGCAGGGCCGCTTGGTGCCGGAATTCGATGCAACGGGCGGCATGGTCCACGCGCTGACGCATGACCCCTTCCTGATCCATTTCGTCCATCGCTGGTGGGCGTGGATCGCGTTCGTGGCGCTGATCGTGATGGCGCGGCGCGTGAAGCCGATCGCGCGCCCTGCCGCGATCACGATAAATGCGCTTCTGGGCACCCAGATCCTGCTCGGCATCGCCACGGTGATGAGCGGCGTCGAACTCTGGCTGGCCGTGGCGCATCAGGTGGTGGGCGCGCTCCTGACCGCGAGCTTCGCCTGGGGTGCGCACGCGCTTGGCCGCAAGGCCTGATTTGTGACACGAGGCTCGGACCGGCGCGATGTTCTGCGCACGGTCGCGGGTTTCGCGATCGCGCCGATCCTTGGCCTGCCGATCTTCGCCTTGTCGACCCGGCCTGCCGGGGCTGCGACGATTGGCCCGAAAATCGCACCCGGCCTCGCCTTCACCCTCCATCGCGAACTCGAACGGGAAATCGTCGGCGGCAAGGCGATCATCGTGCGCCGCGCATGGGCCTGCCGGTTCGAAAAGGTCGGGCGCGGCCTGGGCGTTTCGGGATCGCAGATTTCGGCCAGCGTCGAGGCGCCGCCTTCGCTCGGCGCCTTCGCCGCGATCGAGGAGCGGCGGCAGGAAACCGGCTTCCTCCCCGCCACTCTCGATGCGAACGGCCTGATCCTTCCGCGCGGCGAGAGAAAGGGATCGCCCGAGATCGCGACGGCAGCCGCCCTGGCGCTCGATTTGTTCGAGGCCCTGCCCGCAGGCGATCCGCGCATTCCGGCCGCGCGCCAATTCCTGGCCGAGGTGTCCAATCGCGCCGCCCTCCTCTTGAGCCGGGTTCCCAGCGACCTGTTCTTTCCCACGCCCGGCTCGACGCGCGAGGACCGTCCGATGGAGACCGGGGGCGAACCGGCGCATATCGTGATCGAAACCGAGGCCGCGGCCGATCCGCACACCGGGCTGCTCGACCGCTTCGAGCGCCGCATCCTGACACAGATAGGCCCCGATACGCGGCTTTCGCGCGACCGCTGGACCCTCGAAGCAGAGGCGGCCGCCCCCTAGCGGTATTATTATACCGTATCCAGCATCCCCGGATTTGCTTGACTTGCGGGCGATCCGAAGCCATTTGCGCGCCGCATCGCGGTATCCGGTTCGCCCGGATTCGCTGCTCAACGGATTCGGCTTCGCGCCGGGGCCAGACAACATACAGGACGGAACAGCGCCATGAAGGCTCTCACCAAGGCCACCCGGTCGATCAAACCGGCAGAGGTCGAAAAGAAATGGCACCTGATCGACGCCGAAGGGCTCGTCGTCGGGCGCCTCGCGGCGATCGTCGCCAATCACCTGCGCGGCAAGCACAAGCCGAGCTTCACCCCCCATGTCGATTGCGGCGACCACGTCATCATCATCAATGCGGACAAGGTGAAGTTCACCGGCCGCAAGATGACCGACAAGATCTATTACAAGCACACCGGCCACCCCGGCGGCATCAAGGAAACGACTCCGGCCAAGGTGCTGGAAGGCCGCTTCCCCGAGCGCGTGCTGGAAAAGGCCGTGCAGCGCATGATCCCGCGCGGGCCGCTTGGCCGGGCGCAGATGAAGGCGCTCCACCTCTATGCCGGGACTGAACACCCGCATGAAGGCCAGCAGCCGCAGACGCTCGACGTCGCTTCGTTGAACCGCAAGAACAAGGCTGCCGCATAATGGCCGACGACAACACCACGCCCGACACCAAAGCAGCCGAAAACGGCGCTGCCGATACGCCTGCTGACGCCGCGACCAAGGGCGCGACGAGCGGGAACGAAGGCGCCGACGCGAAGAACAGCGTCTCCGACCTCGCCGACCTCAAGGACATCGCCGGCGATGCCCCGCAGGGCGATTCCGCCGAGATCGCGCAGCGCGCCGAAGTTCCCCTGCGCGAGCAGGAGCTGGACAAGCAGGGCCGCGCCTACGCCACTGGCCGCCGCAAGGACGCCACCGCGCGCGTCTGGCTCAAGCCCGGCAGCGGCAAGGTCATCGTCAACGGCAAGGACCAGGAAGTCTATTTCGCGCGTCCGACCCTGCGCCTGATCATCAACCAGCCCTTCACCATCACCGATCGTGAAGGCCAGTACGACGTCATCGCCACCGTGCGCGGCGGCGGTCTGTCGGGCCAGGCCGGTGCGGTCAAGCACGGCATCAGCCAGGCGCTGACCAAGTACGAACCGACGCTGCGCAGCACCGTCAAGGCCGCCGGCTTCCTCACCCGCGACAGCCGCGTGGTGGAACGCAAGAAGTACGGCCGCGCCAAGGCTCGCCGCAGCTTCCAGTTCTCGAAGCGCTAAGCCTTACAGCGATCTTTTCGATCACCGAGGAAAGGCGGTCCTGCACAAGCGGGGCCGCCTTTTTCTTTGCGAGATTTCGGGGTGGGAACGGTCCGGATCGGGCCGCGCGGCGGGCTTGTCCGCGAGTAGCCCTCAGGCCTGAAGCGCCATAATCCCCCAGGCCAGCGCGGTTCCGCCCAGGAATATCGGCCACGACCAGTAGAACGACTGCTCCATCACCTGCATCTGTTCGACAGCCAGCGTGCCCCCCAAACCTCCGGCATGGCCGATGAAGAGCGCGGTGATCCAAGCCAGCAAGGCCCCGCAGGGCAAGGCTTTGACGAGTTCAGACATGATCTGCCTTTCGTGGTTACGAAGGCTCGACATAATCGGGTTTGGTTAGGATCGGGTTGACGCCCGCCTGATTACACCGGCCCGCCCGTATGCACCGATGGCTCAGTGGACCGGCGGATCGGTGGGCGGCACATTGCCGATCGGCGCGACCGGCTCGCCCGGCTGGCGGGGCGGCATCGCATCTTCGGGCACGTCGTCGATCTGCATGTCGCGCGTGCGCACATCCCCCAGATTGCGGGCGCGCACCTTCAGCGTCTCGCCATTCCAATGCAATTCGTTGAAACTGGGCGGCGTCGAACGGACGCGCTGCGACAGAGTGCCCGCGCCGATCATCCGCACCGGGCCGTGGACGGTTTCCTGCACCAGATCGAAGGGATCGTGGACGTGCCCGCTCAAGACCCCGATGACCGGGCGTTGCGCCAGCGCCGTCAGCGCCTTCTGCCCGTTATGCGTCAGCGCCGTGCCGCTCGTCCCCACCTCGCGCAGCGGATGGTGGACCGCGACCAGCGCCCTGACCCCGTCCGGCAGCGCGTCGATCGCGGCGAGGCATTTGGTCAGAGCCGCATCGGTCACCCACCCCTTCGACCAGTTCAAACGCGGCTGGGCGCGGACCGCCGTCTTCAAAGGCACGATCGCAAGGCCGGGCAGGTCGAGCTCCTTCTCGACCACGCTCTCCACGCCCTTGAAGCGCTTATACGGCGTGAAGAACCGCTCGATCAGGTTGAAATAGGGAAGGTCATGATTGCCGACCTCGACCGTGACCGGCACGTCGAGCGAGCGAATCCAGCGCGTCGCGGCCTCGAACTCGCGATGGCGCGCGCGCATGGTCAGATCGCCGGTGATGGCAACCGCATCGGGCCGCCGCTCGGCAATCTCGCGCTTCACCCAGGCGATCGCTTCCTCGTCCACCAGTCCGAAATGGATGTCGGAGAGATGGAAAACGAGCGTGCTGGCGGTCGAGTGTGCGGGCGCGGGATCAATAGCCATGCGCGGTCGCTAGCAGATCGACTTCGCAGGCGGCCACGGAAAATGTCGCGCGCGATCCGAGGCTTGCGGGCTCGCCATCGAGCAGGACTTCGATCGGCTGACCTTCGCAATTCTCCAGCGTCAGTTCGTCGAACAGACCCAGCCGGTCATGCGGACCCTCGCGGAACCGCCGCCGCAGCAGCGCCCAGCCCTGGCGCAGGAAATCGCCGGGATCCTTCGCGTGATAGGCATCGAGCTGAAGGCCGCGATGGCTGGGGGTGAATTCGATCATGGGATAGCCCTCGCGCCTTCCCAGCGGAGGCTCGGCCATGCGGATGAAGGCCCCGCCGGTGGTTTCGGCCAGCGCATCCCCGGTCTCTTCCGCCAGCGCGGCGATGTCGAGGTCGCGCATCGCTTCGCGCACGCTGGCCCAGGCCGTGCCCGGCCCGCTCAACAATCCCGCCAGCGCATCGCCCGCATCGCAGCGAGCAACCTGGGGGCGGACATTTCGGAACGCACCATTGGCGATCCGGTCGAGGATTTCCTCGCATGACGCCTCGCCATGCATCCTGCGGCTGAGCAGGTTCATCGTCCCGCCGGGCAGCACCAGGATCGCTCCCGACCAACCGTAAAGCCCGGTGATCGCCGCATTCAGCGTCCCGTCGCCGGTAAACACCGCCAGGCATTTGACGCCCGCCGCGTCGAGCTGGTCCGCCGCCGGCAGATCCTCGTCGGGAAAGCAGATTTCGCGCGCGAGTTCGAGGTTTCGGCGCGCGCAGTGTTCGCGCAGATCTTCGATCGCGCCGTCTTCATTGCTGCCGCTGCGTGCGTTGAGCACCAGCCAGATGGTGTCGATCGAAGCCATGTCAGCCAAGCGCGCCATCGCCCGCGTGGTTCCAGCGGATCATATCCGCCCGGTCAGCAAAGCCCAGGCGCTGGCGATATTGGACAGGCTGTAGAGCGCATAGACCCATGCGATCGCATGATAGCCCTCCGACAGGAACAGCATCGTGGCGAAAAGGAGAATGAATTCGAGGATCAGCGAAACCGGCCCGAATCGATCTCCGAACGGGCGAGAGCGCATCAGGGGGATTCGCGCGATCATGGGGTGGCCGCTCTCGAGCACGGCCTTATGCGCCGCGAAATTCGCGATTCCGAGCAGGAAGGTCAGCACAAACGCCATCGACCAGGGGTTAGGCGTGTCGCTGGCGGATCGCCAGAGGTCGTTCGTCCGCGACGGTCCGCGCTCGATCGGAACGGCGGCCCGCCGGTCGATCCCGCAATGCGCCTACGCACGTAATCGATCATCTCTGTGTCTGCGGCGCGCCTTCCCCAACCCCTACGTTCCGGGCGCGCCGCAACCCAGGAGGATTGTATGAAGAGCCGTTTTGGAACCCTCGCTTCGACTGTTGCGCCCCTTGCCGCACCCCTCGCCGCGGCCTGTGGACTGGCACTGGCGGCCAGCGCCGCACCTGCCGCGGCCAAGACCGTGAGCGTGGATGTCGCTTACGCCGACCTCGATCTGACCAGCCCGCAGGGGCAATCCGCGCTCGACCGGCGGATCGACAGCGCCGCGCGCCATATCTGCGGAGACGGCCGGCAGCGCACCGGCACGCGGATCGTCGACAATGCCAAGATGCGCGTCTGTGTCGCCGAAGTGAAGGCGCGGGCCGCCAGTCAGGTCGCGGCCGTAAAGCAGGAGCGGCAGCTGGGCGGCTGACCACCAAGATCGGCGACACATCCCGTTGCCATCCCGCTCGCCATCTCGTGGCCCCGGTCGGACCAGCAGCTCCGGCCGGGGCCTTTTCTCGTCTGCCCTGGCCAAACGCTCGGATAAGGGTTCAGCGCCCCGCCATCGCCTTGACCTTGGGCAGATAGGTGCGTCCGATCCTCACCGGCTCCTCGCCTTCCAGTTCGACCGACCAGACGCCGAGCCCGTCATGCTTCAGCCCGACGATCCGATCGCGGCGCAGGATCGTGGAGCGGTGGACGCGGATGAACTTTGCGGGGTCGAGCCGGTCCTCGAGGCCCGCGATCGTCTGCAACAGCAGATAGGAGCGATCGCCGACATGGAGCCGGACATAGTCGCGCTCCGCATCGATGCGATCGACCTGCGCGGTTTCGAGGCGGATCAGCTCCGAGCGGTGGGGGATCCACAATTCGTCGAGCCATTCGCTTTCGCTGCGCGCGCCTTCGTTGCGGCGCGACAGGGCGCGGGCGATGGCGCGTTCCAGCCGCTCGCTCTTGACCGGCTTCAGCACGTAATCGACCGCATCGAGATCGAAGGCTTCGACCGCGTAATTGTCGTGCGCGGTCACGAACACCACGGCGGGGCGAGTCGCTTTCTTCGCAAGGCTGCGCGCCACCGACAGGCCGTCGACCTCGGGCATGGTCATGTCGAGCAGGACGAGATCGGGATGCAGCGCATCGACCAGTCGCAAAGCCGCCGCCCCGTCGCTGGCCGTGCCGACCACGGCGATATCGTCCATCTTGCAGCACAGCACCTGCATCCGCTCCACGGCCAAGGGCTCGTCGTCGACGATGAGTGTGCGCAGCTTCTCGCTCGAGGTTTCTGCCATGGTCCTGTTCCCCCTTTTTTCGGCTTTCGGCCCTCGGCCCTAATCCCGCCCGTGGCTCACCAGCGGCAGCCGCAATTCGGTCTCGTATCCGTCCAATGTCTCGCCCGAACTGATCGTGGCGAGGTCTCCGAAGCGCGCCACCAGCCGGTCGCGCACATTGGCGAGACCGATGCCGAACCCGCCCTGCGCGGCCTGCCCCTGATCCGAAGCGCTCGCGATCCCCGGCCCGTCATCGCTGACGCTCAGCACCAGCCGCCCGTATTCCTCGCGCGCGGCGAGCGTGATCGTGACCGGACGGCTGCTTTGCGACACGCCGTATTTCACCGAATTTTCCACCAGCGGTTGCAGGATCATGCCCGGCACGCGGTATCCCTTGAGCGCGTCGGGCAGGATGAATTCGGTCTTGAGCCGTTTCGGGAAGCGGACCTGTTCGATGTCGAGATAATGGCGCTGGAGATCGAATTCGTCCTCCAGCGAGACGTCGGCGGTGGGATCTTCCGCCAGGCTGTGGCGATAGAAGCCCGACAGGGTCTGGATCATCTCCTCCGCCTTGGCCTGACGGTCGGTCATCACCAGCGCGGAGAGGGAATTGAGCGCGTTGAAGAGGAAATGCGGGTTCACCTGATAGCGCAGGGATCGCAGCTCCGCCGCCTTTGCCGCGCTGCGAAAGCGTTCGCCCCTACGCTCGGCATCCTTGGCGCGTATGCCGGCAAGCAGGGCGAAATAGAGCGCGGCCCAGGCGATCAGGAGGAAGAACTGGCTGAGCGCCCTTTCGATCAGGATCAGCCAGCGTTCGCGATCCTCGTCATTGGGAACGACGATCCGCCCGCGCGGCATGGTCGGCGGGTCACCGATGCCGTCATCGCCCGGCACCGAGGCGGCGGGGCCTTCGATCACGAAATTGCCGAATTCGTCGCGGCTGATCGAGAAGCCGCGCTCTGCCGCCATGCGCGCCTGGAGGCGTTCCTGGAGCCCGGAAAAGACCCAGATATTGGTCTGCGCGATGGCGAGCGAGGTGGGGATCGCCAACAGGACAGCCGCGCCGATCTGGACGGGCAGGGTCCGGTGATCGAACAGGCGCAGGACGATCCACAATCCGACTGTCGCGGTCATCCCTGCAAGGGTCACCAGCGCCCTTCGCAGCACGACTTCGATATCGGATTCGAGCCCCACGACCATGCCGCGCGCGGTGAAGATCAGGAAATAGGCGACCCACAGGCCGAAGATCGACCACAGGACCGTGCGCACCGGCAGGCGCGATGGCGTTTCCGATGCAGGATCGGCGTAAGATGTGTCAAAAGGCAAAGCGACAGTCTTCTGCGCGCAAAAGGTTCGATTCTCCAGCGCGGCTGTCGAGAGGCGACGGCGGTTGGTCGAAGCGGGTGGGGCTTCAGCCGATGGGCAGCAGCTTATCCTCGCGGATCTTCTCGCGCCATTTCGCCGGGGCGAGCGTGTGGACGTTGTTGCCCCGTGCATCGACCGCCACGGTCACGGGCATATTCTCGACCGTGAATTCGTAGATCGCCTCCATGCCGAGATCCTCGAACCCGACAACCTTCGCTTCCTTGATCGCGCGCGCCACCAGATAGGCCGCACCGCCGGTCGCCATCAGATAGGCCACCTTGAAGCGGCTGATGACCTCGACCGCGTCGGCACCACGCTCCGCCTTGCCGATCATGGCGAGCAGGCCGAGATCGAGCATCGTCTCGGTAAACTTGTCCATCCGGGTAGCGGTCGTGGGGCCGGCGGGGCCGACCACCTCGCCCATGACCGGATCGACCGGGCCGACATAATAGATCGCGCGGCCCGCGAATTCGACCGGCAGCTCCTCGCCCTTTTCGACCATGTCGCGGATGCGCTTGTGGGCCGCGTCGCGCCCGGTCAGCATCTTGCCCGACAGAAGCAGGCGATCGCCATGCTCCCAGCTTTCGACCTCTTCCTTGGTCAGACTGTCGAGATCGACGCGCTTCGCCGCGGCGTCGGGCTGCCAGTTGACCTTGGGCCACTGGTCGAGGTCGGGCTTTTCGAGATAGCTCGGCCCCGATCCGTCGAGCGTGAAATGGGCGTGGCGGGTCGCCGCGCAGTTCGGGATCATCGCCACCGGCTTGCCCGCCGCGTGGCAGGGCCAGTCGAGGATCTTGACGTCGAGCACGGTCGATAGGCCGCCCAGCCCCTGCGCGCCGATCCCCTGCGCATTGACCGCGTCGAAGATGTCGATGCGGAGCTTTTCGAGATCGTTCTGCGGCCCGCGCTGTTTCAGCTGCGCCATGTCGATCGGCTCCATCAGCGATTGCTTCGCGAGCCGCACGCAATGTTCCGCCGTGCCGCCGATACCGATCCCCAGCATCCCCGGCGGACACCAGCCCGCTCCCATCGAGGGGATCTGCTCGACCACCCAGTCGATGATATTGTCGCTGGGATTCATCATCTTGAACTTGGACTTGTTCTCGCTGCCGCCGCCCTTCGCCGCGACGTCGATCGAGACCGTGTTGCCTGGGACCATCTCGACCGAGAGGACGCAGGGCGTGTTGTCGCGCGTGTTGCGGCGGGTGAAGGCGGGATCGGCGAGGATCGAGGCGCGCAGTTTGTTGTCGGGGTGGTTGTAGGCGCGGCGCACGCCTTCATCGACGATGTCCTGCAAGGCGCGGGTCGAATCGAGGCGGCAGTCCTGACCCCATTTGACGAACACGTTGACGATGCCGGTATCCTGGCAGATCGGGCGGTGCCCTTCGGCGCACATCCGACTGTTGGTCAGGATCTGCGCGATCGCGTCCTTCGCCGCCGGGCCCTGTTCCGCCTCGTAGGCATCGCCCAGCGCGCGGATATAATCCATCGGGTGGTAATAGCTGATGAATTGCAGCGCGTCGGCGACGCTGTCGATCAGATCGTCCTCGCGGATGGTCACCATCGCCCGTTCGGTTCCCGACTTGTCGTTCATCGCGGTATCGTTCCTCTTCGCAGATTGGCGGGTGTGCCTTGGCGCGGAAAACGCGAATGGTCAAAGCGCTTGGCCCCGCGCGGCCATGCGCTTAAGGAAAACGAGCGTTGCGCCACTGTGTTGTTTGTGTAATACAGTGGCGCGTATCCCCAGCTCGAGACGACAGAGATTGCGCCGATGACCGTCACCGCCGAACAGCCCGCAAGCCAGAGCCAAGAGCGGCAACGCGCCCTTGATTTCGCCGCCGCGCGCCGCGCCATGATCGATAGCCAGCTGCGCACCAGCGGGGTCAACCAGCGCTTCGTGCTCGAACGGATGGGCGCGGTGGCGCGTGAGGAGTTCGTGCCCGCCAGCGCGCGCGGCACCGCCTATATGGATCGCGCGATCCGGCTCGAGAATGGTGGGTTCCTCCCCGCCCCCGTGTTCCACGGCATGATGCTCGAAGAAGCCGCGCCGCGCGCGGACGATGTCGTCGTCGTGGTCGATGGGGGTAGCGGCTATCTCGCTGAACTGGTGCGCCCGCTGGTCACCAGTGTCGAGACTCTGGACGCCGATAGTGCCGCGAAGGGCGATGTGACGCAATCGGGCGCCACGCTGCTGCTGATCGACGGGGCGATCGAACATCTTCCCGCCGGACTGGCGGGTATGCTGGCCGATGGCGGCCGCGTGGTCACTGGCCTCGTGGAGCGGGGCGTCACGCGCCTTGCCACGGGTCGCAAGGTGGCCGGATCGCTCGGCCTGCTTCCGCTTGCCGAAACGGGCATTCCCCGGCTCGGCCAGTTCGACAAGCCGGTCGGTTGGACGTTCTGACCATGCGGGGAGGGGTGTCGCGTCGGGGCCGCCGGGCCAGCCTGATCGCCCTGGCGATGGGCTGCGCGCCGCTCTGCGCCGTCGCCACGCCCGCTTATGCCGACACGCTCCAGGAAGCGCTGACGCAGGCTTATATCAACAATCCGACACTGATGGCCGCGCGCGCCACTCTGCGCGCGACCGACGCGCAGGTCGAGGTCGAGCGCGCCGATGGCCGCCCCTCGGCCAATGCCAATGGCTCGGTAACCGAATTCATCGAACAGAGCTCGACCAGCTTCTTCACCCCCGACCGCGCCTTCAATCTGGGCGTCGATCTCGGCGTACCGATCTATTCGGGCGGTGCGATCAAGAACCGCATCCGCGCCGCCGACCAGCGGGTCGAGGCCGGCCGCGCCGATCTGCGCGGGACGGAAAGCGCCGTCTTCAGCCGCGTCGTCGCCGCCTATATGGACGTGTTGCGCGGGCAGGCGCTGGTCAGCCTCGCGCGCAATCAGGTCGAGGTGTTGGGCGTCAACACGCAGGCGACCAGCGACCGGTTTGAGATCGGCGACCTGACCCGCACCGATGTCGCCCAGTCGCAATCGCGGCTGGCGCTGGCGCAGGGCAATCTGCGCAGCACCGAGGCCAATCTGATCGCCGCGCGCGAGGAGTATATCGCCCTTGTCGGCGAAGCGCCGACCGATCTCGCCCCGCCGCCGTCGCTGCCCGGCCTGCCCGCCAGTGTCGAGACCGCGGTGGACGTGGCGCTGGTCGCCAATCCCGACCTCATCGCCGCGCGCGAACGTGCCGTGGCCGCCGGTTACGATATCGACGTCGCCGGATCGACCCGCCTGCCGCGCGTTTCGGTCTTCACTGGATACGATTACCAGAACTTCCTCGGCAGCGTGCCGAACGCGGTCGATCCCGACAACCCGACCGGCCCGGTGATCGCCAGTCCGCAGACCTCCACGGCGGCGCAGGCGGGCGTGACCGTCTCGATCCCGTTGTTCCAAGGTGGGCGACCCGCCGCCCTGCAACGCCAGGCGCAGGCGCGCGCTTCCGCCGCGCTCGAACAGGTCATCGCCGCCGAGCGTGACGTGATCGCGCAGGTCCGCGCCGCCTATTCGAGCTGGCAGGCCTCGCTCGCCATCATCGAAAGCTCGCAGACCGCGGTCGACGCCGCATCGCTCAGCCTCGAAGGCGTGAGGGCGGAAAACTCGATCGGCAATCGCACCATTCTCGAAGTGCTCAACGCCGAACAGGAATTGCTGAACGCGCGCGTCGATCTCGTGACCGCGCGGCGCAACGCCTATGTCGCTGCGTTCTCGCTGCTCGCCGCGATGGGCCGCGCCGAAGCGCGCGATCTGGGCCTTGCCGATGAAGGCGTGCTCTACGATCCGGTCGCCAATTACGATCGCGTCAGCGGCACCTGGTGGGACTGGAGCCGCGATCCCGATCCCGAGGCGATGAGCACATCGACCGCCGCGATTCCCGCCGCCACTGCCGAGGTGCCCGCTCAGCCCGCGCTCGAGACGGATGAAATGTCGGCCGAAAGCGGGTATTGAAGGATACGCGATTCGGCGGTCGGCGATTCGGCTTCGTCGGGTGGAGCAGGTCAGGGGGATTGGGCAGTGCAGCAACCGGGCGAACCTTCGGTCGAGGAAATCCTCGACTCGATCAAGAAAGTGATCGCGCGCGACAACCGCGAAGGCGCCATCGCCGAGCGGCGCAATCGCGCCCAGTCCGGTCCGCATTCGGATAGGCGTTCCGATGCACGGGCCGAGCCCATCGAACCCAGCGATGCCGAGGAAGCGGAAGAGATCCTCGAACTCGACGAAGACGCGATGGTCGCGCACTCTCCTTCGCGGGCCCATTCGCGGGTCCACTCTCAGGACGATGACGACCGGGATTCGGCTGATCATGACGAGGACGCGCCGCTGACCACCGAAGCCATGCGCAATTCGATCCAGGCCAATTTCGCCGCACTCGCCATGCTGTCCGAACCCGGCGCGAGCCCGCAGATCGTGCGCTCGGGCGAAACCTCGCTGGAAGGTCTGGTGCGCGAAATGCTGCGCCCGATGCTGGCCCAGTGGCTCGACACCAATCTGCCGCCCATGGTCGAAAAGCTGGTCAAGGACGAGATCACGCGGATCGCGGGCAAGCGCAGCTGAGCGGCCAGCTGAATCGATTGTCTTTGCCCGGTTGATCGCGCGCGGCTAACATCGCGCGCATGACCATGTTTTCACGCCCGGCGAGCCGTTTCGCCCTTCTCGCCGCCAGTCTCACCGCCAGCGCCGCAGCTCTCGCTATCGCAGCGCCCGTTTCGGCCCAGCAAAGCGCCCCGGCGGCGGCCACCGCACCCGCACCGATGAGCGCGCAGGACCTCATCACCCTGCCGCGCCTCGGCGCGCCGACCGTGTCGGCGGATGGGCGCTTGGCGGTCTACACCGTCACCGATACCGATCCCGCGAGCTATGCGCGCACCGGCGTGCCCTACCTGCTCGACTTGACGCGCGAGGGCGCGCAGCCGGTCCGGCTCGATTTCGGCGGCCCGGTGTCGGGCCTCAGCTTCGGGCCGGACGGTCAGCTCTATTTCCTCTCGGACCGCAAGCCGACCGCTTCGGGCGACGAACGCGCGCGCGTCTGGCGCGCCAGCGTGACGCCCGCGGGGCGCGTGGGGACGCCCGCGCAGGTCAGCAGTTTCGACACCGCTGTCGATGGTTTCGCCGTCTCTCCCAAGGGCGACAAGCTCGCGGTCTGGGCCGAAGTCGCGCGCGGCTGCCCGCAATTCGGCTGCGAGACCGATGGGACCGCGCATCTGACCGGTCCCGGCGACGGGCGGCTCTATCAGGGCGACGAAGGCTTCGTGCGCCATTGGGACAGTTGGGAGACGCCCGGCACGGTCAGCCGCGTCTTCGTGTTCGATCTCGCGCAGGGCCGGACCTCCGGTAGCGGCGTCGCGGTGGACGGACCGATCGGCGCGGGCGGACCTTCGGGCGACACGCCGACCAAGCCGTTCGGCGGCAGTGAGGATATCGCCTGGGCACCCGACGGGTCGGGCCTCTATTTCGTCGCGCGCGAAGCCGACGGGGCCGAGCCGGCCTCGACCAATCTCGATATCTGGTTCTCGGACCTCAGCGGCAAACCGCCCGTCAATCTGACTGCCGCGAACCAGGCCTATGACGCGCTGCCGACGCCCTCGCCCAACGGCCAGTATCTCGCCTACGTCGCCATGGCCCGCCCGACTTACGAGGCGGACCGGATGGTGGTGATGCTGCGTGACGTGAAGACGGGCGTGGTCACGCCGTTGACGCAGGATTTCGACCGCAGCTTCGGCACGCTCGCCTGGACCCCCGACAGCCGCTATCTGATCGCCACCGCGCAGGACGTGCTCGATACGCCCGCCTTCCGCATCGATCCGCAGACCGGCGCGATCGACAAGCTCGACCTGATGGCAGGCAATGAAGCGCATATCGCCAATGTGATGCCGCTGGTCGACGATCGCCTGCTGTTCACGCGCGATTCGATCGCGGCGCCGTCCGAACTGTATCTCTCGCAAGGTTATGGCCAGGCCGTGCCGCTGACCGAAATCACCACGCAGCGCGTCGCCGCGCTTGCTCCGGTCGAGGTCGAACGCTTCAGCTTCAAGGGCGCGAATGGGGATACGGTCTGGGGCCAGATCACCAAGCTGGCGAACCAGGCCGGGCCGATGCCCGCCATCCTTTACGTCCATGGCGGTCCGCAGGGATCCTTCAATGACGGCTGGTCGACACGCTGGAATCCGCGCGTCGTCGCCAGCCAGGGCTATGCCGTGATCTCGGTCGATTTCCACGGGTCCACCGGATACGGTCAGGCCTTTACCGACAGTATCCGCCGCGACTGGGGCGGCAAGCCGCTGGAAGATCTGCAGAAGGGCCTCGCCGCCGCGCTGGAACTCGATCCGCAGATCGACGGCACGCGCGCCTGCGCCATGGGTGCGAGCTATGGCGGCTACATGATGAACTGGATCGCGGGCCAGTGGTCCGACCGGTTCGACTGCCTGGTGCAGCATGACGGGTTGTTCGACATGCGCAGCTTCTATTACGCCACCGAGGAATTGTGGTTTCCGCGCTGGGATTTCGGCGGCACCTATGCCGAACAATCCG
Source organism: Qipengyuania pelagi (assembly GCF_009827295.1). NCBI lineage: Bacteria > Pseudomonadati > Pseudomonadota > Alphaproteobacteria > Sphingomonadales > Erythrobacteraceae > Qipengyuania > Qipengyuania pelagi. The sequence goes on from NZ_WTYD01000002.1 coordinate 330,363, forward strand.
CGCTTTACGAGAAGTGGAATCCGGTCAACCACGTCGACAAATGGCAGACGCCGATGCTGGTCATCACGGGCGAAAAGGATTTCCGCGTTCCCTATACGCAAGGGATCCAGAGCTTCACCGCCTTGCAGGAGCGCAATATCCCGAGCCAGCTGCTCGTCTTCCCGAACGAGAACCACTGGGTCCTGAATGCGAAGAATTCGCGCCAATGGCACGATACCGTGTTCGCCTGGCTGGATCGCTGGCTGAAGCCTGAGGGCACGGCTGCCGAATGAGTCGCGACGACAAGGCCGAAAGGCATCTGCGCAAGGCGGAGCGCGCTTTGTCCAAGATCGGCGGCGAAACGGTCGAGCGGCACATCTTCCTGTGCGCGCTGTCTGAAAAGCAGAAATGCTGTTCGCGTGACGAGGGCAAGGCGGCCTGGAGCTTCCTGAAGACGCGGCTGAAGCAGTTGAAGCTGGCGGGCCCGAAAAAGGGCGAGGGGCCGGATGCGACCGGCGGAATCCAGCGCACCAAGGCGGACTGCCTTCAGGTCTGCACCATGGGGCCGATCGCGGTCGTCTGGCCCGACCGGGTCTGGTATCATTCCTGCACGCCCAGCACGCTCGAACGCATCATTCAGGAGCATCTGATCGGCGGCGTTCCGGTGGAGGAGTTCCGCCTGCGCGGCCAAGACTAGCGGGCGGGACTGATTCGAACCTTTTTCAAGGCTAACGCGAAATTAACCATCATGGGCGAAACCTGTCTCTCGCAAACAGGGAGGGCCCTTCACATGGCCATTGCGAAGACAGCGTCCGTCACCATCGCCGAAATGCGCGAATTTGCGAGCTTCACCGCCGCCGAACAGCGTTACATCCGCCGCAGCCTCGATATCGGGCTGGGCCGATGCGATGCCTTCCGCGTCTGGGGCAGGAATGCGCGCGAGAACGCGGCGATCAGAAGCCAGTATGTCGCCTATCAGGAACTGAAGGCGCTGCGCCACGCGATCCCGAACGAGACCGGCTTCGATGCGGTCGAAGGCTTCATCGGCAAGCTGACCCGCGTCGCCGCCTTCGACCTGGCGCAGGAGCGGATCGACTGCTTTTCGAGCTTCCGCTTCCTCTACGAACGCCTGCTCGGGCCCGAGGCACGGCCCTGGCTGCCGAGCGCCTTCTGCGCCGCCGCCGCGCTGCCGCAGATCCAGCCCCAGCGCCGCAAGCTGCTGCTCCAGTCGCTGAGCGAGACCGCGGCGACCGCACCGGGCTGGTCCGACCGCGCGCCCGGCTTCTACCCCGAATACATCGCGGAAGCCGCCGCCTGATTCATCTCTTAATACTGGTCGCGTCTTAGGTCTGGTCGCGCCACCACGCCTCGCTTATGGCGCGGGCATGGATGGCGCGCCCGAACCCTTGCAAACCACGGCCCGGACGCCCTTTCTGGCCCCGCCGATCTGGTCGATCGCGATTCCGGTGCTGGGTCTCGGCGTGGCGCTTGCCCCCCTTCCTGGCTCGAGCCTGCTGCTGGTCGCGGTCGTCCTGGTCCTCTGCGCGGTGATCACCTCGGCGGTCTTCCATGCGGAGACTCTCGCGCAATATCTCGGCGAACCGTTCGGGACGCTGGTGCTGGCGCTGGCCGTCACGGTCATCGAATGTTCGCTGATCGTGTCGATCATGCTGAGCGAGGGCGCGCAGGCGCAGGCCCTTGCGCGCGATACCCTGATCGCAGCGATCATGATCACGATCAACGGCGTGGTCGGCGTGTGCCTGTTGGTCGGCGGGCGAAGGCATTTCGCGCAGAGCTATACCCAGTCGGGCGTGAGCGCGGGGCTGGCCATGCTCGCTACCCTGGCCGTTCTCACGCTGATCCTGCCCAATTACACGATCAGCGCGGGCGGGGCGTTCTACAACGACACCCAATTGCTGTTCGTCGCGATCGTATCGCTGGTGATCTACGGCACGTTCGTGATGGCGCAGACGATCCGCCACCGGGAGGATTTCCTGCACGAACAGCCCGAAACGGCAAGGGACGACCAGGCTGCAGAGGTCACGAGGCGACGCGCGCTCGTGGCGGGCCTGCTTTTGATCGCGGCCCTCACGGCGGTCGTCCTGCTGGCGACGGCGCTGTCGCCCACGATCGAATCGGTGGTCGCCTCGCTCGGCGCGCCGCGCGCCCTTGTCGGGATTCTGATCGCCATGCTGGTGCTCGCGCCCGAAGGCTTCGCCGCCGTCCGCGCGGCGCGGGCCAATCGCGTGCAGACCAGCCTCAACCTCGCCATCGGATCGGCTCTGGCCACGATCGGCCTCACCATCCCGACCGTCGCGATGGTCGCCCTGTTCCTGGGGCTGGACCTCGAACTCGGCCTGTCGATGCGCTCGACCGTCCTGCTGGCGCTGACCCTGCTGGTGGCGACGCTGACGCTGGGAAGGGGCCGGACCACCATCGTCCAGGGCGTGATCCACCTCGTGATCTTCGCGACCTATCTGTTCGTGACGATCGTTCCCTAGGCGCTCCTAATAGCGCTCATCCGCGATAGAGCGCGTCCAGCCGCTCGCCATAGCGTTCCTTAATCTTGTGGCGGCGGATCTTCATCGAGGGGGTCATTTCCTCGTTCTCGATCGTGAAGGGTTCGTCCGCCAGCACGATCTGGCGCACCTTTTCGACCACCGACAGATCCCTGTTCACCCGGTCGACCGCAGCGCGGATCGCGGCCTTGAATTCGGGCAGGTCGGCCACCTGCTTGCAGTCGAATTTCTTGTTCTGCGCCTGGCACCATTCCAGCATCCATTCCGCATCGGGAACGATCAGGCCGACGATGTAGGGCCGCTTGTCGCCCACCACCATCGCCTGCCCGATCTCGGGCTGGAGCGTCAGCATCCCTTCGACCTTCTGGGGCGCGACATTGTCGCCCTTGTCGTTGACGATCATGTCCTTCTTGCGATCGGTGATGACGATCCGGCCCTTGGCGTCGAGATGGCCGATATCGCCGGTGTGGAGCCAGCCGTCCCTGATCGTCCGCTCGGTCTCGGCATCGTTGTGCCAATATCCGTGCATCACGAGTTCGCCGCGCACCAGGATCTCGCCATCTTCCGCGATCCGCACATCGACGCCGCGCATGGGCGGGCCGACGCTTTCCATCGCGATGCCCGCGCGCGGGCGATTGCAGCTGATGACGGGCCCGGCCTCGGTCTGGCCGTAACCCTGAAGCAGGGTCAGGCCCATCGAATCGAAGAACACGCCGACTTCGGGATTGAGCGGCGCGCCGCCCGATACCATCGCCTTCAACCGCCCGCCGAAGCGCTGGCGGATCTTGGGGCGCAACAGCTTTTCATAGACCACGTTGCGCGCGCCATCGCCGAGCTTGCGCCTGCCGTCCGCCCGCCGCTGGCCGAGCGCGAGCGCGCCTTCCATCAGACGCTGCGCCGCGCCGCCCTGTTTCGTGACCTGTTTCATGATCCGTGTGCGCAGAACTTCGAACAGGCGCGGGACGACGACCATGATCGTCGGCCGGGTTTCCTCGATATTGGCGGCGAGCTTTTCCAGCCCCTCGGCGTAATAGATCTGGGCGCCGACCGCGATCGGGAGATACTGGCCGCCAGTATGCTCGTAAGCGTGGCTCAGCGGCAGGAAGCTCAGGAACCGTTCGTCTTCGGCAATCCCGAAATCCTCGACCAGAATCTCGCCCGCTCCCGCCACGTTGCACAGGATGGCGCCGTGATGCTGCAACACGCCGCGCGGTGCGCCACCGGTGCCGCTGGTGTAGATGATGCAGGCGGTGTCGCCGCGCCCGATCCCCTTCAGCCGCGCATCGACCGCGCTGCGCGCCGCAGCGGCATCGCCGGAAATCATCTGGCTCCACCCGTGGCAGGCCAGGTTCCCGCCCTGATAGCCGCGCACCTCGTCGATCGGGATGATGTGGTTGGCGATCCCCGTGCGGAAGATCGCCGGGATCAGCGGCTTGGCGAGCTTGTCGGTCGAGACGATGACCGCCTTCGCGCCCGAATTGTCGAGGATGTGCTGGTGGTCGCGCTCGGTATTGGTGGTGTAGGCGGGCACGGTGATGCAGCCTGCCGCCATGATGCCGAGATCGGCGATGCACCATTCGGGCCGGTTCTCGCTGACCAGGGCGACCCGGTCCCCATCCACCAGACCCAGACCCCGCAGGCTTTCCGCCAATACGCAGACCTGGTCCGCCGCCTCGCGCCAGCTGATCGTCTGCCAGCTGCCCTGCCTTTTCGCGCCGAGAAACGGTTTGTCGCCATTCTCGTCGGCACGTTTCAGAAACAGCTCGACCAGATTGTTGGCGGCATCGATATCGTCCAGCACCAAAGGCTCGTCCCTCCTCGCAGATCGCTTCGCGAGCGTCCGGCCCGGATGTCTTGTCCGTTCGCGCGACCGCTTCAGCGCGCGGGTTTACGAAGAAGGGTTCGTTACGGCAAGCCTGCTGGGGTAGGGCCTGCTAGGGCAGCGGCGTGGCGCGCGGCACCAAGAGCACGTCCTCCAGCCGCGGGTCGCGCGCCGCTTCCCAGATCGCGCCCTCGCGCTTGATCGCGCCCGCCTTGATCGGCGCCTCGCGCAGCGAGATGTTTTCGTGCCCGAGCGCCCGGAGCGCAGGAACGCGCCGTTCGAGCCAGCTGCCCTGTTCGACCAGGACGCTGTCGCCGAACGCCATCGTGAAGGGGAGGGCCAGCGCCTGCCGCGAGGACAGGTCGAAATCGATCGCGCCGATGATGGCGCGCGCGGTCGTCACCGGAATGGTCGATCCGCCCGCCGCGCCGATCGCGAGGACCGGGCGCCCTTCGGGGTCGAAGACTACGGTCGGCGCCATCGAGCTGCGCGGGCGCTTGCCGGGCTCGACTCTGTTGGCGACCGGTTTGCCGTCGACAGTGGGCGAGCGGCTGAAATCGGTCAGTTCGTTGTTCAGATAGAACCCGTTCGCGGTCAGCCCCGATCCGAACGCGCCTTCGATGGTCGAGGTGTAGCTGATCATCGTGCCCATGGCATCGACCGCCGCGATGTGGGAGGTGCCGCGTTCCTCGGGCTCGTCCCCGTCGGCCAGCGCGCTCTGCGCTCCGCGGGGCACGCCCGGAAGCGCTTCGGCCATGGTCGTGTCGGGCGAGATCAACGCACTGCGCTCCGCCAGATAAGCGCGATCGATCAGGCCCGCGACCGGGACCGACACGAAATCGCTGTCGGCGAGGTAGAGTTCGCGGTCGGCATAGGCGAGGCGCTGGGATTCGAGGAACAGGTGCCAGGTCACCGGATTGCCGAGGCCGAGCGCGCGCAGGTCAAACCGTTCGAGCTGGCCGAGTATCTGCAACACCGCCACGCCGCCCGAAGACGGCGGCCCCATCCCGCAGACGCGATAGCCGCGATAAAGACCACAGACACCGTCGCGCAATTTCGCTTCATAACCGGCGATGTCGGCCTCGGTCATCGGGGCGGGGCGAGGGGTTGCGCTCGCCACGGTTTCGGCGATTCCGCGCGCGATGGGTCCGCGATAGAACGCCTCCGGGCCTGTTTCGGCGATCGCTTCGAAGGTGCGCGCCAGATCGGGATTGCGGACCAGCGTCCCGGCGGGGAGGGGACGGTTCTGGTTATCGTAGAACAGCGCGCGCCCGCCCGCGCTCGAAGCGGCGCGGTCGCTCGACTGGGCGAGCGATTGCGCCAGCCGCACATTGATCGCGAACCCGTCCCGCGCCAGCTTGATGGCCGGTTCGAACAGGACCGCCCAGGGCAATTTCCCGTGCCGCCCATGCGCTTGTGCGGCGAGCGCGATATTGCCCGGCACGCCGACGCTGAGGCCGCTCAGCACGCTCTCCATGAAGGGCGGGACCGATCCGTCGGCGTTCAGGAACCAGTCGGGCGTCGCCCCCATCGGGGCCGTCTCGCGTCCGTCGACCGTCTCGACCGACCCGTCAGCCGCGCCGCGAACCAGAAAGCCGCCGCCGCCGATCCCGCTGCTCTGCGGCTCGACGACGGTGAGCGCCAGCATGGTGGCGATCGCGGCGTCGGTGGCGCTGCCGCCGCGCTTGAGCATTGCCATCCCCGCCGCCTCGGCGCGCGGATCGGCGGCGCTCACGCTGCCGATGAAGGGGAGGTCGCCAGGGACGTCAGCGGGGCTGGCGGCTTCCTGCGCATGGACGGCAGGGGCACCGGTCAGGACCAGCAGGGCGGCGAGGGTGCGGGTGGCGGATCTGATCATAGACACATCGCTATTCGCTTCCGACCGCTTCGGCAATCGCAGCGAAGCCGTCGCGCCGCATAAGCCTTTCAAGGTCGCCCACGATCCGGCGCGCAAGGCCGGGTCCTTCGTAGACGAGGGCGGAGTAGAGCTGCACCAGGCTGGCCCCGGCGCGGATGCGCGCCCAGGCGTCCTCGGCATTGGCGATGCCGCCCACGCCGACGAGCGGGATGGCGCCACCGGTCGCCTCGCGGAAATCGCGGATTCGCTGGAGAGCAAGCTCGCGCAAGGGCGCGCCGGACAGGCCGCCCGTCTCCTCGCGGTGCCGTGAAGAGAGGTCGGGGCGGGAAATCGTGGTGTTCGAGACGATCAGCGCCCCGAGCCCGGTGTCGAGGGCGATCCGGGCGATCGCGTCGATATCGGCGGGTTCCAGATCGGGCGCGACCTTCAGGAAAACCGGCGGGGTATTCGCCTCGGCTCGGCAGACCTCGGCCCGCGCTTCCATCACGCCTTCGATCAGGCCGACAAGCGCGCCTTCGTCCTGCAATGCGCGCAGGCCGGGCGTGTTGGGGCTGCTGATATTGATCGCGAGATAGCTGGCGAGCGGCGCCATCAGCCGCGTCATCGCCGCATAATCGGCCACGCGATCGGCGCTGTCCTTGTTCGCGCCGACATTGATGCCGACGATCCCGCCACGATGCTTGCGGGCAGACAGGCGGGCTGCCGCTTCCTCGCCGCCGCGATTGTTGAATCCCATCCGGTTTATGACCGCGCGATCCTCCGTCAGGCGGAACAGGCGGGGCTTGGGATTGCCCTCCTGCGGGCGGGGCGTGATCGAACCGACCTCGACGGCACCGAACCCCAGCCCCAGCATCGCGTCCGGGACTTCGCCGTTCTTGTCGAAGCCTGCGGCAAGGCCGACCGGATTGGGAAAGGTCAGCCCCGCCACGTCGCACGCCAGAGCGCCCGGCACGGGCTTCGGGCCCGCGGGCTTGGCTTTCAGGGCAGCCACGGTCAGGCCGTGGGCCCGCTCGGGATCGAGTGCGAATATCGCGGGGCGCAGGAGATCGAACAGCATCGCCATCGCTATGCCCCCTTGTCCGAAACCTGTCGAGACGATGCGAAAACAACACCGAAACGGATCAATCTGACATCATTTGTCACTATTTCGGGCGCGCGCATGTCGCATCTGTCCTATTCGGGCGACACACCTTCGTGTAGGTGCGGGTTTGCGACCCGAAGGGCTCGGCGCTTTGTGCGGCGGGTTCTCTCCTTTCGAGGGGCGGTTCCGCCTTCATGGCGGGTCCGCCCCTTTCTTTTTGGGCCAGCTTCCTGTCCGCCCCACCTGCTTTGGGCTGGCCAAACCCGCCCGCTCCGCGCTAGCGCTTCGAAAATTCATTTCGGGAGAGCATGATGACGGCGAGCGGTAACAAGCGGACATTGCAGGGATATCTGGCCGGAGTCTGCGCCATGGCGCTGACAGGGTGCGCGACCACCATGGGCGAACCGGCCCCCACGCCTGCGACCGGTGCAGCGCAAGCAAGCGCACCGCAGGCCAGCGCCGATATCGGCACTTTCTTCGAACGCTACGACCAGGCGCAACTCGCGCTGTCGCCGCTGTCCAAGGCCTATCGCGGCATTCGTGACGAGGATTACGGGCGCTGGGGCGATTTTTCCGATGCGGCCGCAATCGCCGAGGAGCGCCTGCAGCAGCTGACCGCGCAAACGATGCGCGCGACCTATTCGCCGATCGACCTCTCGCCGCAGGACACGCTGTCCTATCGCCTGTTCGACTATCAGGCGGACAACAGCGCCATGCTGTTCCCCTTCCGCGAGAACGGGTACATCTTCGATCAGATGAATGGTGCGCAGAGCCAGCTGCCCGCCTTCCTCATCAATATCCACTCGGTCGCCAATGCGGATCAGGCGGCGGATTACGTCAGCCGGATCGAAGGGCTCGGCCCGGTGATCGACACGCTCATCGCCGAATCGCGCGAACGGGCCGCGAAGGGCGTGATGCCGCCGGACTGGGTCTATCCTTACGTCATCTCGGATATCGAGAACCTGCTGAATGCGGGCGACGACAATGCCGTGCTGGAGGATTTCGCCGGCAAGGTCGGAAAGCTCGATCTGGGCGAGGCGCAGAGCGTGGCGCTCATGGCAGGGGCGAAGACGGCCTGGAACGACAGCGCGCGTCCCGCCTATCAGCGCCTGCTCGCCGAAATGCAGCGCCAGCAGGCAATGGCGCCGACCGATGACGGGATCTGGCGCTTCGACGACGGAGCCGCCTATTATTCGGCTCTCCTGAAGAACTACACCACCACCGATCTGACCGCCGACCAGATCCACGCGATCGGCCTGCGCGAGGTGGAGCGCATTCATGACGAGATGCGCAAGATCATGCGCGAGGTCGGGTTCGAAGGCGATCTCCAGGATTTCTTCGAATACACTCGCACCGACGATCGCTTTTATTACGATACGCGCGAAGCCTATCTGGCGGATGCGGAGGCTAAGCTCGACGCGATGGAGGCCCGCCTGCCGGACTTCTTCAACACGCTGCCGAGCGATCCGCTGGTGATCAAGCCGGTCGAGGCCTTCCGCGAAAAGAGCGCGGGCAAGGCCTTCTACCAGCGCCCCGCACCCGATGGATCGCGGCCGGGGACCTATTACGTCAATCTCTACAATCTCAAGGACATGAGCCGGAACGAGCTCGAAGCGCTCGCCTATCACGAGGGGCTTCCGGGCCACCATCTCCAGCTTTCGATCCAGACCCAATTGGGCGACGTTCCGCCCTTCCGCCGCTTCGGCGGAGTCACTGCCTATAGCGAGGGCTGGGGCCTCTATTCTGAGGAATTGGGCAAGGATATGGGCTTCTACACCGATCCCTATTCCGATTTCGGACGGCTGGGCATGGAGCTGTGGCGCGCCTGCCGCCTCGTCGTCGATACCGGCATCCACCACAAGCGCTGGAGCCGCGAACGGGCGATCCAATATCTCACAGACAACACCCCCAACCCGCCCGGCGACATCGAAAAGGCGATCGAACGCTACGTGGTCTATCCGGGACAGGCGACCGCCTACATGATCGGCAAGCTTAAGATCATGGAACTGCGCGAGAGGGCGCAGAGCGAACTGGGCGACGATTTCGACATCCGCGCTTTCCACGACGTGATCCTGAAAAGCGGCCCCGTCCCGCTGGCCATCATGGAAGAGAATGTCGACGCCTGGATCGAAGGGGAGAGCTGAACGCGGCCTCGTCATTGCGAGGAGCCGCAGGCGACGAAGCATTCCAGAGGCGTCGCGCGTGGCCGCCCTGGATTGCTTCCCCCGGCTGGCGCCGGGCTCGCAATGACGAAATCGACGAGTAGGTCTTGGCATAAAAAAGTCCGCTGGTCGCGGACCGGACCATTCCCGGCCTGTGGGCTTGGTCGCGGAGCTCGGACCCGCAGGGTCCGCAAGGGCGACTGCCCGCCCGCAGCGACCGTAGGGAGCGAGGATTTCGCATCCCGGAGGGGATGCGGAACACAAACATAATAACGACTCGCAACAATCGGGTTTTGGTTGAAATCGGACCGCATTGCTCCGATTTGGCCCCTATGCGCCTCAGCAATCTCGCCGACTATGCCGTCGTCACCATGCACGCCGCCGCGCGCCATTGCGGTGGCGGGCGGACGAGCGCGGCGGAACTGGCGGCGGAGACCGGCCTTCCGGTCCCCACCGTGCAGAAGCTCGTCAGCAAATTGAGCGCGGCGGGTCTCTTGCGCTCGGTGCGCGGGGCGGGCGGCGGATTGCAGCTCGCGCGCCCGGCCGCCGCGATCAGCGTCGCCGACATCGTCGAGGCGGTCGAAGGCCCGATCGCGCTGACCGCCTGCGTCGAAGGGCAGGATTGCACGATCGGCCATGATTGCAGCGTCCGCCCGCACTGGCCCGTCATCAACACCGCCCTGCGCGGTGCGCTGGCGGACATTCCGCTGACGCGGCTTTCTGCGGAGGTGGCGTGATGGTCGGGCGATCGCAAAGGCGTAAAGGCGCTATGGTTACTGCGCGGCGGAGCCGCCTTACAATCTTGCACTCACAGAGGCACAGAGGCACGGGGGCCCGTCGCGCACCATTCTCTCTGTGTCTCTGCGCCTCTGTGAGCGTCACTCATTCTGCGCCTTTGGCGCGAACGCATTCTCTTCGCGCCTTCGCGCCTTCGCGAGCGCCTCAATATCTCAAGGCTTCAGCATGACCGACACCGTAGAAATACAGGACCAGGACGCCCGCGATGCGGCCGCGCGCGCCGCCGAGTATGAATTCGGCTGGCATTCGGACATCGACACCGAATTCGCGCCCAAGGGTCTCGACGAAGACACCGTCCGCTTCATCTCCGCCAAGAAGAAAGAGCCCGAATGGATGCTCGACTGGCGGCTGAAGGCTTTCCGCCTGTGGCAGGACATGGAAGAGCCCGACTGGGCGAAACTGGGCTATCCCGAGATCGATTATCAGGACGCCTATTATTACGCCGAGCCCAAGGCCAAACCGAAGCTGGAATCGCTCGACGAGCTCGATCCCGACATCAAGGCGGTCTACGACAAATTGGGCATCCCGATCGCGGAGCAGGAAGTGCTCGCGGGCGTGGAAGGCGCGCGCAAGGTCGCGGTGGACGCCGTGTTCGACAGCGTCAGCGTCGCCACCACCTTCCGCGAGGAATTGAAGAAGGCGGGCGTCATCTTCCTCTCGATCAGCGAGGCGATTCGCGAATATCCCGAGCTGGTGAAAAAATGGCTCGGCAAGGTCGTGCCGCAGCGCGACAATTACTTCGCCACGCTCAACAGCGCGGTCTTTTCGGACGGCACCTTCGTCTACATCCCCGAAGGCGTGCGCTGCCCGATGGAGCTGTCGACCTATTTCCGCATCAATGCGGAAAATACCGGCCAGTTCGAACGCACGCTGATCGTGGCGGAGAAGGGTAGCTATGTCAGCTATTTGGAAGGCTGCACCGCGCCGATGCGCGACGAGAACCAGCTGCACGCCGCCGTCGTCGAACTGGTCGCGATGGACGATGCCGAGATCAAGTATTCGACCGTCCAGAACTGGTATCCCGGCAACAGCGAAGGCGTGGGCGGGATCTACAATTTCGTCACCAAGCGGGGCCTGTGCCAAGGCGCGCGGTCCAAGATCAGCTGGACCCAGGTCGAAACCGGCTCCGCCGTCACCTGGAAATATCCCAGCTGCGTGCTCAATGGCGAGGACAGCGTGGGCGAATTCTACTCGGTCGCGGTGACGAACAATCACCAGCAGGCCGATACCGGCACCAAGATGATCCATAACGGGCGCGGTTCGCGTTCGACCATCATCTCCAAGGGGATTTCGGCGGGCAAGTCGAACAACACCTATCGCGGCCTGGTGCGCGTGGCCGCCAATGCCGACAATGTCCGCAACCGCACCGAATGCGATTCGCTGCTGCTCGGCGAGAAATGCGGCGCGCACACCGTGCCCTATATCGAGGTCAAGAACCCCAGCGCCCAGATCGAGCACGAGGCGACCACCTCGAAAATCTCGGACGACCAGCTGTTCTACGCCCAGCAACGCGGCTTGGGTGAGGAAGAGGCGATCGCGCTGATCGTCAACGGCTTCGCGAAAGAGGTGATGAAGCAGCTGCCGATGGAATTCGCGGTCGAAGCGCAGAAGCTGCTGGCGATCTCGCTCGAGGGGAGTGTGGGGTGAGCGCTCTCGTCGATAAAGGGGCCGATCCGAAAACCCCTCCCCTTCAGGGGAGGGGCAAGGGGTGGGGGCTGTCATCCGAACAGCTCGCAACGCTGAAGGATCGTGCGCGCGAAATGCGCAGCAACCCGACCGAGCCGGAAAAGCGCTTGTGGCGTAATCTTTCCAACAGCCAGTTGAATGGTTTCAAGTTCCGGCGTCAGGAGGTCATCGGCCATGCCATCGTGGATTTCTATTGTCCGGCGGCAAAGCTCGTCGTCGAGGTCGATGGCGATACGCATGACGATCCCGAAAAGGATGCGCGCCGGGACGAGTATCTGGCTGAGATGGGCTTGGCCGTCCTTCACCTTTCCAATGACGACGTCATGAATAACTCGGATGGCGTTCTGCAAACGATGCTTGCCGCTCTCGACGTTGGTGACAGCCCCCACCCCAACCCCTCCCCTGAAGGGGAGGGGCTTGCGCAGCGTAAAACCCTCCAGCTCCGCGATCCGTCGGAAACCGACGACACCGCCCCCGCGCTCAAAAAGAAGGGCCGTGGGTGGAAGATTTCGGACAAGCGGCTCGACGTTCTGCACGAACAGGCGCGCGAGTTGCGGCGCCATTCCTCCGAAGCGCACAAGGCGCTCGCCGAGAAGTTCGCCAAGGCGGATATGGGCCGCTACACCTTCAAGCGGTTCGCCGTGGTCGGCAGCGCGATCGTGGACTTCAACTGCCACAATCTCGGCATGGCGATCATGGTGGACGAGGAGGGCGCGGACGAAGCGCTGGCAAAACGCCGTGACAAGAGCCTCGAGGCGGTCGGCATCCGCGTGATGCGAATCGCCGCCTCCGACATTCTGACGGACATCGAAAGCGTGCTCCAGCGCATCACGCTAGGCATGCGCAGCCGCATCGCCGACAAGAAAGAGGCCGCGCGCGCCCATGCCGCGGCCAATCCCAACCAGCATTATTCGCGGCCCAACAAGCGCCAGGAGCGCCCCGAGGGTCGGCGGTGATGCGCTTCCCCTCACCATCCTCCCGTCATTGCGAGCGGAGCGAAGCAATCCAGAGCGGTGCGCGATCCGCCCCTGGATTGCCGCGTTGCCCGCGGCTCCTCGCAATGACGAAAATTGTAGAGAAACTCTGATGCTCGAAATCAAAGACCTCCACGCCGAAATCCCTGATGTGAACGGGGGCAAGCAAATCCTCAACGGCCTCTCGCTCACCGTGAATGCGGGCGAGGTTCATGCCATCATGGGCCCCAACGGCGCGGGCAAATCGACGCTCGCCTATGTGCTGGGCGGTCGGCCCGGTTACGAAGTGACCGGCGGCAGCGTGAAATTCGCGGGCGAGGACCTGCTCGAAATGGACCCGCACGAGCGCGCGGCGGCTGGCCTTTTCCTCGGCTTCCAGTATCCGGTCGAGATCCCCGGCGTCTCCAACGTCCAGTTCCTGCGCGAGGCGTTGAACGCCCAGCGTCAGGCGCGCGAGGAAGAGCCGCTGACCGGCGGCGAATTCCTGAAACACGCCAAGGAACAGGCGGCGCTGCTCAAGCTCGATATGGACATGCTCAAGCGGCAGGTGAATGTCGGCTTTTCGGGCGGCGAGAAGAAGCGCGCCGAAATGGTGCAGATGGGCATCCTCGACCCGAAGCTGGCCGTGCTCGACGAGACCGATAGCGGGCTCGACATCGATGCGCTGAAGACGGTCGGCAACGGCATCAACGCGATCATGCGCAAGCCCGACAAGGGCGTGCTGCTGATCACGCATTACCAGCGCCTGCTCGATTACGTGAAGCCGGATTTCGTCCACATCCTGTCGCAGGGGCGGATCGTGAAGACGGGCGAGGCGGACCTTGCGCAGCGGCTCGAGGCCGAAGGCTATGACGCGGTGATGGCGGAGGTGGCGTGAGCGAAGCGATCATTCTCCCGACACGGAAAGACGAAGCCTGGCGCTATTCGGACACGGATGCGCTGGAGGGCATGGACCTCCGCACGCTCGACCAGTGGCGCGATATCGAGGTCGCGGAGGGCGAGACCTTTCGTGACACCATCGTGATCGCCGATGAGGGCGATGCGGTCAGCGATGCAACCGAACTGCACCGCCTGCGCATAGATGTGCGCCGTAACGCCACCTGCGAGATCTTCGGCGTGATCGCCTCGGGCCGGTTGGGCCGGGTCGAGATGGTCGTGATGATCGAGGAAGGCGGGCATTTCGAATTCGGCGGCGTGACGGTGGGCGGGCGCGACACGACGCGCGAATTCGTCACGCGGATCGCGCACGATCACCCCAACGCCACCAGCAATCAGGTGGTGCGCGGCGTCCATTGGGGGCAGGGCACGGGCAATTTTCTCGGCCGGATCGACGTCGCGCGCGATGCGCAGAAGACCGATGCCAAACAGGACTTCAAGGGCCTGCTGCTGGAAAAGGGGGCGAGCGTGAACTCGGTCCCCCAGCTCGAAATCTATGCCGACGACGTCAAATGCGCCCACGGCGCCACGGTCGGTCAGCTGGACGAACAGGCGCGCTATTACATGGCGGCGCGCGGCCTGCCGCCGGAAACCGCGCGCAAGCTGCTGGTCCGCGCCTTCCTGGGCGATGCCTTCGTGGCTCTGGACGACGAGGCTGAGAGCGAGCGCCTGATGGATGTCGCGCTGGGCAAGCTGGACCGGCATCTGTGAGCGAAGCGGGTGTCCTTTCACGCAAGGCGGATTTTCCCGGCCTCCTGACGGCGGACGGCAGGCCGTGGCATTATCTCGACACGGCGGCATCCGCGCAGAAGCCGCAAAAGGTGATCGACGCGATGACGCGCGCTTTGGGGGAGGATTACGCGACGGTGCATCGCGGCGTCTATGGCCGCAGCGCGCAGATGACGCTCGGCTACGAAGCGGCACGGCGGCGCGTCGCGGAGTTCATCGGGGCGGAGGGCGAGGACGAGATCGTCTTCGTGCGCGGGGCGACCGAGGGGATCAACCTCGTCGCCCAGAGCTGGGGTGCGGCGAATCTGGGCGAGGGGGACCGGATCGTCCTCTCCATGCTGGAGCATCATTCCAACATCGTCCCCTGGCAGATGATCGCCGAGCGAACGGGCGCCGAAATCGACGTCTGCCCGCTGACCGAGGACGGGCGGATCGATCTCGGCGCGCTCGAGGCGATACTGACGCCGCGCACCCGGATGGTCGCGCTGGCGCATGTCTCGAATGTGCTCGGATCGGTCCTCGACGCGCGCGCCGCCGCCGATCTGGCGCATTCCGTGGGCGCGAAACTGCTGCTCGACGGATGCCAGAGCACACCGCGCATGGCGCTCGACATGAAAGCGCTGGCTTGCGATTTCTACGTCTTCTCCGGCCACAAGCTCTACGGGCCGACCGGGATCGGCGTGTTGTGGGGCCGCAAGGCACTGCTCGAAGAGATGCCGCCCTGGCAGGGCGGGGGCGCGATGATCGACAAGGTGGCGTTCGACGGGACCACCTATGCCCCGCCGCCGCAGCGCTTTGAAGCGGGCACGCCGATGATCACCGAAGCGATCGCGCTGCACGCCGCGATCGACTATGTCGCGGAGCAGGGGCCGGACCGGCTGTTCGCGCACGAAGCCGCGCTCGCCCGCACCTTGCGCGAGGAATTGCGCAGCCTCAATTCGGTCACGCTGTTCGGGCCGGAGGAAAGCGCGGGGATCGTCTCTTTCGCGCTTCAGGGGGTTCACCCGCACGATCTCGGCACCATATTGGACGAAGAAGACGTCGCGATCCGGGCCGGGCATCATTGCGCGCAGCCCCTGATGGAGCATCTGGGAGTCCCCGCCACCGCGCGGGCCAGTTTCGGCCTCTATTCCGACGAGAGCGACATCGCCGCGCTGCTGCGCGGGATCGAGCGCACACTCAAGATTTTCGGCTAGGATTTTCGTATGAGCACCACGGAAAAGGATCAGGACTTTATCGCGGCGCCCTCGCCGACCGAGCAAGTCGTTTCGTCGGCGAAGCCCCCGCGTGCGCGCGTGTCCGATGCGGTCGATCCCGACGCGGAAGCCCCGCGCGAGAAGATGGAACGCAAGCGCGACTATCTCGAAGGGTTCCTCAAGAAACAGCCCGAAAGCGTTGGCGCGGGCGAACCCGGCGGCGAGCTTTACGAGAAGGTCATCGCGGCGCTGAAGGAGATCTACGACCCGGAAATCCCGGTCAACATTTACGATCTCGGCCTGATCTACGGGGTCGAGGTAGGCCCGGACAGCGATGTCGTCGTCACCATGACGCTGACGACCCCGCATTGCCCGGTCGCCGAGAGTATGCCGGGCGAGGTCGAACTGCGCGCCGCCAGCGTGCCCGGCGTGCGCGATGCCGAGGTGAACCTCGTCTGGGACCCGCCGTGGAGCCCGGAAAAGATGACCGACGAAGCGCGCCTCGAACTGGGAATGCTATGACCGAGACGAAAACCCGCGAACGCCCCGCTGCGGTGAACCTCACCGCCTCTGCCGAACAGCGCGTGGCCGATCTGATGGCGCGCGCGCCCGACGGTGCGATCGGCGTCAAGCTGTCGACCCCGCGCCGGGGCTGTTCCGGCCTCGCCTATTCGGTCGATTACGTGACCGAGGAAGCGAAATTCGACGAGAAGATCGAAACCCCCGGCGGCATTTTCTACATCGACGGGGCGAGCCTGCTCTATCTGGTCGGCAGCACGATGGACTGGCGCGAGGACGATTTCACCGCCGGTTTCGTGTTCGAAAACCCCAACGCCAAGGGCGCCTGCGGATGCGGCGAAAGCTTCATGGTGTGAAGCAGGCCTAGAGCCTCAGCGCCGCCACGCAGCGCGCCCGGTCCACATCCAGCCCATCGCTCGCCCGCCGCGCATCGACATAGGTGGCGGTCGGCTCTGCCCCTTGCGTCAGCGGATAGAGATAGACGTCGAGCACGCACGCCTCACCGGTGAATTGCAGTTTCAGCGCATCGCCCTCGCGCACTTGCAGGCGGGGCGTCCCGAAGACCGCGGCCAGCGCGGCGGCATTGCTGCCGATCACGCCCTCGAGGCCGGGCATATTCATCACTCTCGGGGGGATGAAGGCACCGGGTCGGACGCTCGGCGCGGGAGTCGGGACGGTCATCGGCGGCGGATTGGTTGGACGGGGCCGCTGCGCCTCTCCACCGGTTGCGGGCGTCCCCGCAGGCGGGGCGGTGACGCAGCCCGACAGGATGAGGGCCAGAGCGGCGACGGATGCCGACAGGCGAGCGAATTCAAACCGGCGCATGGCGCGGCCTCCCATGGAACAGATGCGTGGCGCTCGCCGCGCCGATCACCGGGGCGAGCAGGTTGACGAAGGGGATCGCGAGCAGCGCCGCGACCACGCCGCCGAGGCAAAAGCGCGTGAGGCCGCCCACCGATGATGCCCCAGCGGTTCGGGATGAGGCATGGCGCAGCGCGACCATCTCGGTCAGCTCACGGCCCAGCAGCAGCGCGTTGACGAACCAGAACAGCAATGCGGTGCCGATCCCGGTGACCAGCAGGACCAGTGCGAAGGGCAGGGCGACGAGATTGAACGCGATGGCCCGCACCGCGCCGCGCGCGCCATTGGCGATATCCTCGCGCAAGGGCAGCGTGCGTGCGCTGATCGCGGCCTGCGGATAATGACGCGCCTCCACCGCCTGCACGATCTCGTCGGCGAAGAGCTGGATCACGGCGAGCGCGACCACGCGGAACAGGAACCACGCGGCGAGCAGGCCAAGGACGAGTGCGACCACCCCCGCGATCCCGTCGCTGTAATCGGCGGGCAGGGTGGCGACGATCCACTCCTCGATCGCCGCATCGAGCGCCCACCACAGAGCCGCGCCGAGCGCCGCGAAGATCGCCAGCGTCAGCGCCGCCGACTTCGCCAGCACGCGCAGGATCGCGCGGTCGCCGAGCTGGGCGATCGACAGGGCAAGGGCCCGGGGCAGGCTCGTCATTGCAGGCTCGTCATCAGCGGCGCGGAGTGGAAGAGGGCAGACCCCAAGTCAATCGCGCCCTTGGCCTCGATCCGCCGAACGGCTAACCGCGCGCGACGTAATGCCGTTTTCACTGGAGTTTTCATGACCGACACCGCCGCCCCGACCAAATACGACGTCATCGCCATCGGCAACGCCATCGTCGACGTGATGGCCCCGTGCGAGGATGCGCTGATCGGCGAGCTCGGTCTGAACAAGGGCGGGATGACGCTGGTCGACACCGAGCGGGCCGATGAGCTTTATCAGGCGATGGGCCCGGCGAAGGAAATCTCCGGCGGATCGGCGGCGAACACGCTGGCGGGCATGGCGGCTCTGGGTGCGAAATGCGCCTTCGTGGGCCAGGTGGCGGACGATCAGCTGGGCGAGGTCTTCACCCACGACATCCGCGCCATCGGCGTCGCTTACGAGACTCCCGCTCGCCCGGCCGAGGGTGGCGAGGACAGCCTCCCCACCGCACGCTGCCTCATCTTCGTGACGCCCGATGGCGAGCGGACGATGAACACGTTTCTCGGCGCGACGCAGTTCCTGCCCGCCGAAGCGCTCGACGACGATCTGATCGCGAGCGCGGGCATCCTCTATCTCGAAGGCTATCTCTGGGACCCGGAAGAGCCGCGCCGCGCCATGCGCCGCGCGATCGAGGTGGCGCGTAAGTCGGGGCGCAAGGTCGCCTTCACTGCCAGCGAAAGCTTCGTGATCGATCGCCATGGCGACGATTTCCGCGCGCTGATCGACGAGGGCCAGATCGACATCCTGTTCGTCAACGAAACCGAACTGGCGACGCTGACGGGCGAGAGCGATTTCGACGCGGGCCTCGCCAGATTGAGCGGCAAGATCCCAACCGTCGTCGCCACGCGCAGCGCCAGGGGTGCGGTCGCGGTGCAGGGGGAAACCCGCGCCGAAGTCCCCGCCGAGCCGGTCGACAAGGTCGTCGACACCACCGGCGCGGGCGACCTGTTCGCGGCGGGTTTCCTGACCGGCCATGCGCGCGGCGAATCGCTGGAGACCTGCCTCACCATGGGCGCGGTCTGCGCGGCGGAAATCATCTCGCATTACGGCGCCCGCAGCGAAGCCGACCTCAAGGCACTGGTTGAGAAGCGGCTGGGATGACGCCTCACCCCCGTTCGCGCCGGACCTCGCGCTGGCCGATGTCGCGGCGGCAGAAACCGTCGGGGAAATCCACCGCATCGACCGCGTGATAGGCGGCGGCCTGGGCCTCGCCGGCGCTCGCCCCGCGCGCGGTAACGTTGAGGACGCGCCCGCCAGTCGCAGTCAGGCTCTCGCCGTCATGGGCCGTGCCCGCGTGGAACACCTTGGCCCCGTGCGCTTCGGAATGGCCGAGATCGATCGTGCCGCCCTTTTTGGGCGTGCCGGGATACCCTTCCGCCGCCATCACCACCGTCAGCGCGAAATCGTCGCTGAAGCGCGGCGGTTCGATCTCGCCCAGCCTTCCCTCGGCGCAGGCGAGCATGATCTCGCCGAGATCGCTCTCCAGCCGCATCATCAGCACCTGGCATTCGGGATCGCCGAAGCGGACATTGTATTCGATCAATTGCGGCCCGCTCTCGGTCAGCATCAGCCCGGCATAGAGCACGCCCGAAAACGGCGTTCCGGCCTCGCGCATCGCGGTAACAGTCGGCTCGATGATCGTGCGCATGGCCTGGGCCTGCAATTCGGCGCTCAGCACCGGGGCGGGGGAATAGGCGCCCATCCCGCCAGTGTTGGGCCCGGTATCGCCTTCGCCCACGCGCTTGTGGTCCTGCGCAGTGCCGAAGGGGACGATATGGGTCCCGTCGGTCAGGGCGAAGAAGCTCGCTTCCTCGCCGGTCAGGAACTGTTCGATCACGACTTCCGCGCCCGCAGCCCCGAACCTGCCGTCGAACATGTCGGACAGGGCGTGCTGCGCCTCCTCGCGCGTTTCCGCGATCACCACGCCCTTGCCCGCGGCCAGCCCGTCGGCCTTGAGGACGAAGGGCGGATCGAAGCGTTTGAGCGCGCCCCAGGCGGCCTCGAGCGATGTCGCGCGGATGTAACGCGCGGTGGGGATATCGGCCCGCTCGCACAAATCCTTGGTGAAGCCCTTGCTGCCTTCGAGCTGCGCGGCGGCTTTGGACGGTCCGAATACCGGCACGCCGGAATCGCGCAACGCGTCGGCCAGCCCTTCGACCAGCGGAACTTCCGGCCCGACGACCACGAGGCCGATCGTGTTCTCGGCGCAGAAGCGCGCCACCGCATCATGATCGCCCATGTCGAGGGCGACGAGCTGGGCATGATCCGCTATCCCCGGATTGCCCGGCGCGGCGAACAGCGTGTCGCCTTCGCCAGCCACCAGCCGGGATTGCGCCAGCTTCCACGCCAGCGCATGTTCGCGCCCGCCCGAGCCCAGCAACAGGATATTCATGGCCGATTACCTCTCAGACGACGAAACTGACGCCGGGCTGGTAGCGCGGGAGAATGACGGCGACAACGCCCAGGCCTATTCGATCAGCGAGATATCGAACCTCTTAAAGCGCACGGTGGAGGATCGCTTCGGCTTCGTGCGGCTGCGCGGCGAATTGTCGGGGGTGAAGCGGGCGGCCTCGGGCCATCTCTATTGCGCGCTCAAGGACGAGAAGGCGGTGATCGACGGCGTCATGTGGCGCGGCAACACGCAGCGCCTGCCCTTCAAGCCCGAGGACGGGCTGGAGGTCGTCGCGAGCGGTAAGCTGACGACCTATCCCGGACGCTCCAAATACCAGATCGTGATCGAGCGGATGGAGCTGGCGGGCGAGGGCGCGCTGCTGGCGCTGCTGGAAAGGACCCGCGCGCGTCTGGCGGCGGAGGGCCTGTTCGACGAGGGACGCAAGCGCGTGCTCCCATTCCTGCCGCGCACGATCGGCGTGGTGACCTCGCCCACCGGCGCGGTGATTCGCGACATTCTGCACCGGCTGGCAGACAGGTTTCCCAGCCGCGTGATCGTGTGGCCGGTGCTCGTGCAGGGGCAGGGCGCTGCCGAGCAGGTTGCAGGCGCGGTGCGGGGCTTTTCCGAGATGGATAGGGACCATCCCGACCGGCCCGATCTGGTGATCGTGGCGCGCGGGGGCGGCTCGATCGAGGATCTGTGGAGCTTCAACGAGGAGATCGTGGTCCGCGCCATCGCTGGATCGACGATCCCCACGATCAGCGCGGTCGGGCACGAGACCGATACCACGCTGGCCGACTTCGCCGCCGACGTCCGCGCGCCGACGCCGACCGCCGCGGCGGAGCGGGCGGTGCCGGTCAGGGCCGACCTCGCCGTCATGCTCGCCGATCTCGGCCATCGCCAGCGCCAATGCGCCGCCCGTCCGGTCGCTTTGGGGCGCGAGAGGCTGGAGGCGCGGGTCCAGCGGATGCCGAAGCTGGAAGCCCTGCTCCAGCCCAAGGCGCAGAGGCTGGACGAAGCGGGCGAGCGGTTGAAACGGGGGCTGCTCGATCGTGCGGCTTCGGGACGGCAGAAGCTCGGCGAATTGCGGCTGACGCCTGCCGTGCTGCATCGCAATCTGCGCGATGCCGGGCGCGATCTTGCCACGTTGCGCTTGGCCCCGGTGCTCGTCGAGCGCCGCATCGCCGATTCGCGCGAAAGGCTGGCGGGTACGGTGCGCGTGATGCGCTCGCTCGATCCCGATGCGGTGCTGGCGCGCGGCTATGTCAGGGTGACGGGGGCGGATGGCCGGACGCTGACCGACCGGGCGGCGGCGGGCAAGGAAGCGGCACTGACGCTCAAGTTCCGCGATGGCGATCTGGCAGCGGTCCCGGCAGGAGCGCCGGCCGCCCCGCCCGTCAAACGCCCTAAAAGGCAAAGCGCCGCTTCGCCGGGTCAGGAAGATTTGTTCGGATGAGCGCGGCTTGCTAGGGAGCGACCCATGTTGATGTCCTCCCGAGATCGAAGCGACGGCGAAGCCCGCTTGCAATATGGCCCCAACGGCTTTCGCGTGCTGCGCGCGGGCACTCATGTGTTCTGCGCGGTCAGCGGCCAGGCGGTCCCCTTGGAAGAGCTACGCTATTGGAGCGTCCACCACCAGGAAGCCTATGCCGGCGCGGAAATGGCCGCAAAGCGGATGGCCCAAGGGACGGCTCAGCGGGCCGATTCGTGATTTCGGGTTTGAGGGCGCTATTCGGCCTGTCGCTGTTCGCGCTGGCCGGATGCGTCGCCTCCGACAGCGCGCCGCCGGTTACAGGGCCGGTGACCGAGACGGTCCAGCCGGTTCGTGTTCAGCCCACACCTACGCCGACTCCCGTTCCGACGCCCGCACCCACCCCGGCCCGCGCGCCCGTATTCACTTTCGACGGTGAATTGACCCAGGGTGGCTGGATTCGCGGCACTGCCCCCGGTGGCGCGGTTTCGGCGAAACTGGACGATCAGGACCTGATCCTCGACGAGGAAGGCCGTTTCTTCGCCGCCTTCGATCGCGATTCGAGGCCGCAGGCGCGCCTCACCGCAGTTCTGGCCGATGGGCGCGTGATCGCCAGTCCCGTCGCCGTGTCTCCGCGTGACTGGAATATCGAGCGCGTGAACGTCGCGCGCACGCCGGGCGGCGCGTCGGCGGCTTTCATGGCGCGGCGCAATCCCGAATTGGAAGCCATCTATCTCTCGCGCCAGAAACGCACCGGCGCCCAAGGATGGCGCCAGGATTTCGTCTGGCCGGTGCGGGGGCGGATCTCGGGCCGGTTCGGATCGCAGCGCATCTATCGTGGCGAGCCGGGCAGCTACCATTCCGGTCTCGACATCGCGCAGCCGACCGGCACGCCCTTCGTCGCACCCGCCGATGGCGTGGTGGTGCTGGCGGTCGAGGATTACTCGCTCGAAGGCCAATTGCTCATCATCGACCACGGTCAGGGTCTCAACAGCGCATTCCTGCATTGTTCGCGCATTCTGGTGCGCGAGGGCGAGAAGGTGCGCCAGGGCCAGCATATCGGCGATGTCGGCGCGTCCGGGCGCGCCACTGGACCGCATCTCCATTGGGGGCTGACCTGGCACGGCGCGCGGCTCGATCCGCTGCTCTTCGTCGACCGCTAGGGACACTGTTTGCGCCCGCTGCGCGCCTTCCTCGCCGTGGCCGTGGCGCTCGGTCTGGCACCGGGGACGGTGTGGCGCAGCGAGGTGCGCCCGATCGATCCGGGTGCCGCCATCGTCTTCACGCCCGTCGACATCGCACCGGATGCACGGCGTCAGGGCCCGCTGCTGCTGACCGGAGCATGGGCGATGGCAAGCAGGAGCCGCAGCCTCGGCGGCTATTCGGCCTTGATCGCGCGCGGGGACAATTCCCTGCTGGCAGCCAGCGATGCAGGCGGGTTGCTGGCGATCGATCGTCCGGGCACGCGGGCGATGGAGGCCCGCTTCCTCGCTATTACCGGCACTGCCGAGCGGGACAAGCGCGACGCGGACGCGGAGGCCTTGACCCACGATCCTGCGAGCGGGCGGATCTGGGCGGCCTATGAAGGCAGCAATGCGATCGAGGCCCTCACGCCCGATCTGGCGCCGATCCGCCGTGTCCAGCCCGCCGCCATGGCGAAATGGCGCTCGAACTCCGGCCCTGAATCCTTCGCGCGGCTGGCGGACGGGCGCTTCGTTGCGATCGCCGAGGTCGTGCGCCGGGGCGAGACCTATAATCGCGGCGTCGTGTTCCCCGGCGATCCCACCACAGGCGCGAAGGGCGCGAAATTCCGCTTCGCCGCGCCCGAGGGCTTTCGTCCCGTAGACATGACGCAAGTGCCGTCGGGCGAGGTGCTGGTCCTGCTCCGCCGGGTCGAATGGGGCCTTCCCCCGCGCTTCGTCAGCGCGATCGTGCGGCTCGATCCGGCCAGCCTTGAACCGGGCACCGTCTGGCGGCCAGAAGAGGTGCTTTCTCTGCCGCGTGGTATGCCGAACGACAATTTCGAAGGGATCGCGGCGGCCGAACTGGCGGACGGCACAGCCATCCTCTGGCTGGTTTCGGACGACAATTTCTCCGCCTTCCAGCGTTCGCTGCTGGTTCGGCTGTTGTATTCCCCAGCGGCGCAGACACGCGAAAAGGCGCCCGGAAGCCCCGAGCGCCCTTCACGCAGTCGGTAAAAGACAAAAAGCGAACGGCGCCTCAGGCGGCCGCGGCGGTCGCCTTCTTGAGCTCGCGCTTCACCTTGAGCGCGCGATCCGACAGCTTGGTGTCGCTGGTCTTCATCAGCCAGTTGTCGAGCCCGCCATTGTGCTCGACCGAGCGCAGGCCGTGGGTCGAGACGCGGAACTTGAAGCTGCGATCCAGCTTCTCGCTCATCAGCGTGACGTTCTGAAGGTTCGGCAGGAAGACCTTCTTGGTCTTGTTGTTGGCGTGGCTCACATTGTGGCCGACCTGGCGGCCCTTGCCCGTCAGTTCGCAGATGCGCGACATGATCAAATCTCTCGTTCGAATGGATGCGTGCGGAAACTGCCCCGCAGGCGATCAAGTAACACCGGTATCCCGGAAAGCGGCGCGCATAGCCAGCGACAGGCGAATCGTCAAGCGTTTGCCGGACAGGTCCGGGCGGGCTAGGGCGGAGCCGCGATGCGTGGATGGCCGACCCCCGAACCGATGGCAAGGGCCCTCACGCTCGCGCGCGAGGCGGCTGGGGCTGGCGAGGTGCCGGTCGGCGCGGTGGTGGTCCATCGCGGACAGGTGATCGGCGAAGGCCGCAATGCGCCGCGGGGGCATCACGATCCCACCGCCCACGCCGAGATCGTGGCGATCAGAGCGGCGGCGCGCGCGCTCGGCAACGAACGGCTTACGGATTGCGAATTGTGGGTCACGCTCGAGCCCTGCGCCATGTGCGCGGGCGCCATCGCCCATGCCCGCATCGCGAAGCTCTATTACGGGGCGAGCGACCCCAAGGGCGGGGCGGTCGAACATGGGGCGCGGGTGTTCGACCAGCCGCAATGTCTGCACCGGCCGGAAATCTATTCCGGCATGGGAGAACGCGAGGCGGGCGAGCTGTTGCGGGGGTTCTTCAAGCGGTTGCGTTGATTTTTTGCGCTCACAGGGGCGCGGAGGCACAGAGACGAAGATGGCTGCGGCTTTGCCGCCTTCGATCATCAGTCTTCGCAAGCGCTCGATCGCTAATCTCGCGGGAGCCCACCCGTGCCCCTGCGCCTCTGTGAGCGCCTACAACCCCCGCCAAATCTTCACCGCTGCTTCGTCCTCAGGCCCGAACCGCCCCCTGTCGCAGCGCGCGGGCATGAACCGGCGGTCGTAACAGAGCCGCAATTCCTCCAGCCAGCCGCGCGCGTTCAGCTTGATGCCCACCGCGCCGGACGGCCAGCCGCGATTGGCGGCGGCGAACCAGTCGCGCACATCGCCCGCCGTCAGGTCGGGCTTGCGCGAGAGGCGGTCGAAATCGGGCCAGCGAAGCCCGTCATAGAGGATCGCGCTGACCCGGTAATAGGTGCGCGGGCTTCGGGTCATGCAGGCGCCATGCTTGGCCCATTGGCGGGCGACGAGGCGCGCGGACGGGCTGCGGCAGAGCTGGGTGGCGATCTCTGGCCCGGTCGGTCGCACCTCGGTCCCGCACCATTGCGGCCAGCCGCGCGCGCCGTTGGGCCACAGACCGTGGAGGACGAAGCCGAAACGCCCGCTGCGCCCCGAACATTGCCGCGCCTGACCCGAATCGCCATCCCGCGTGCGGCAGCATTCGGGCGACCAGCTCACGGCCAGCGTATAGCCGGTGACGGGCATCTGCCGTTCCGGTCCGTCGCGCGCGATGGTGGGCACGCTCGCCGTCCGGGGCAGCGAACACTGATAGGCCTGTGCCGATACCGGCGCGGCAAGCGCGAGCGAGGCTGTTGCAAACCCCAGAGCCAGGGCGAGGGCCCCGCGCCGCCGGATGCTATTCGTCAGCCGCCCCATCATCGCCGCGCTTCTGCGCCAGCCAGGTGGTCGCTTCGGGCTGGAACAGGAAATAGACCGCCGCGACCACCATAATCGAACTGATCGCCCCGAAGGCGAGGTTCAGCGCCGTCGCCTGCCCGCTCGCGATCGAAGTGCCGAACGACAGCAGGCCCCAGGCGACGAACAGCATCAGGATCCATTTGACGAAGCCGATCCGCAGGACCGAAATCAGGAACCACAGCACCACGTTGATCGCCACGCCGACCAGCATACTGCCGATGAGGAATCCGCTCGCCGCGCCTTCCATCCCGCTGGCGGTCAGCTCCGCACTGACACTCTCGGCAAGAGTGCCGTAATTGAGCGCGAAGCCCAGCACGCCCACGGCGATGGAGCCGAGATAAAGCCAGTCGAAATTCCTGATCTCTGCCGGTTTCATAATGGCCTTCTCCCCCTGTCAGGCCGTAGCCATGGCGCGGTTTCACAGGGGCGTAAAGTCGAGACCGATATCGGCGGCGGGCGCGCTCTGGGTCAGGCGACCGACGGAGACGTAATCGACCCCCGTCGCCGCCTTGGCGCGGATCGTGTCGAGCGCGATGCCGCCGCTCGCCTCGGTGGGCACGCGGCCCGCCACCAGCGACACGGCCTCGCGCAGAGTGGGCGGCTCCATATTGTCGAGCAGCAGCCGGGTCGCACCGGCTTCCAGCGCGGGTTCGATCTGGTCGATGCGGTCGACCTCGCAGATGATCTCCGCGACTCCGGCGTCGACCGCGCGGCGCACCGCCTCGCCCACCGATCCGGCGACGAGGACGTGGTTGTCCTTGATCATCGCGGCATCCCACAGCCCCATGCGGTGGTTCGACCCGCCGCCCATCCGCACGGCATATTTCTCGAGATGGCGCAGGCCCGGAATGGTCTTGCGAGTGTCGAGCAGGGTGCAGGCGGGATTGTCCATGGCGGCGATGTATTCAGCGACCATGGTGGCGATGCCGGAAAGGTGTTGGACGGTGTTGAGCGCGCTGCGCTCCGCCGTCAGCATGGCGCGGGCATTGCCGGTCAGGCGCATGAGATCGGTGCCGGGTGCGATCGCGGCGCCCTCCTCGACCAGGATCGCGATCTCCATATCGGGGTCGAGCGCGCGGAAGAAGGCGGCGGCCACTGGCAGGCCCGCCACCCGGATCGCATCGCGGCTGTCCATGACCCCGGAAAAGCGCGCATCGCCGGGAATCACGCTTTCGCTGGTGACGTCACGACCGCCTCCGGGAAGGTCATCGCCCAGATCCTCGCCAAGCGTTTCGCGCACGAAACGGTCGAGGTCGAAGCCGGGGAGAGTCCAGGCGGTGTCGGTCATACATCGTCTCCTTCGGGGAGCGGATCGGGATGGTGGGCCACGCCGCGCTGCTCGCTCATGATCGCCCATCCGGTCAGGAACAGTCCGGCGAGCAGCGGGCCGACGACGATGCCGCTGAGGCCCAGCGTGGCGATGCCGCCCAAGGTCGTCACCAGCACGACCCAGTCGGGAATGCCCGTATCGCGGCCCACCAGGATCGGGCGCAGGATGTTGTCGGCCATTCCGATCACGCCGACGCCCGAACCGATCACGACCGCCGTCTGCCAGTATTCGCCGATCGCCGCGAGGTAGATCGCGACCGGGATCCATACGATCGCCGGGCCGAGCGCGGGCAGCAGCGAGAAGATCGCCATCAGCACGCCGAACAGCGCGGCGGCGGGCATTCCGACGATGGCGAAGGTGATCGCGCCGAGAGCGCCCTGGACCAGCCCGACGACGACCGACCCCTTGATGGTGGCGCGCACCACGATCGCGAAGCGGTCTGCCAGCTCATGCGCCATTTGGGGTTCGAGCGGGAGCGCGTCGCGGATCGCGGGGCCGATGCGCTGCCCGTCGCGCAGGAGGAAGTAGAGGACGTAAAGGCCCACGCCGAGCGAGAGCACGAAGGAAAACGCGCTGCCGCCGATGGACAAGGCCGAGCGGCCCGCGATCATCAACGCTTCTTCGGTGAATTGCGACACCCGCTGTTGCAGCACGCCGAAATCGCCATACCCGGCCCTATCGATCATGCGCTGCCAGCTTAGCGGAAGCGCATTATGCACCCGGTCGAAGGCGGCGGCGGGATCGATCTGCTGGGTCTGCAAGGCGAGATAGAGCCGGGTCGCCTGATCGACGATGATGTTTCCGATCCAGATCGCGGGTACGATCACGAGGACGGTCACGGCGAGCAGGGTCAGGATGGCGGCCCGGTTGCTGCCCCCCAGATGCCGCTGGAACAGGGCGAACAGGGGCTGGAAGATGATCGCGGCGAGCGCGGCCCACAGGATCGCCGAGGCGAACGGCCATGCGACCCAGATCAGCCCGACCGTGACAAGCGCCAGGAACAGGACGAACCCGCCCCGTTCGATGCGGCGCGCCCGCATTTTCCGGTCACCTTCAATCGTCATGTCCGCCCCCTGCTGCCCCGGCTCAGTGCACGAACCGGGCGACGACGTCGCGATAGCTGCGGCTGACCTTCACCTCGGCTCCCGAATCGAGGACGAGGAAGCATTCGCCATTGGTATGCGGCTTCACCTGCCGGACCTGATCGAGATTGACGATGGTCGAACGGTGCACGCGCTGGAACTTGCGCGGGTCGAGGCGGCGCTCGAGGTCCTTCATCGTCTCGCGCAGGATCAGCGAATTGTCGCCGGTATAGATGCACATGTAATCGCCCGCCGCCTCGATATGTTCGATCGTGCCGACCTCGACGCGGAAGATCTGCCCGCGATCCTTGACGTTGATCAGCTTCTCGTAACGGCCCGCGGCATCGCCGTCCTCGCCGGTGAATTCCTCCGCCGCCTCGGGTGCGACTTCGGAGAGGACGTTCATCAGCTTTTCCGCCTCCTCGGACGATTTCTTCTCCGACAGGCGCACGCGCACGCGCTCGATCGTGTCGGCCAGCTTGTCCTCGTCCACCGGCTTCATCAGGTAATTCACGGCATTGGCTTCGAAGGCGCGGATGGCGTGTTCCTGATAGGCGGTGACGAAGACGAACAGAGGCGGGTCGATCTCCATCACGCCCTGGACGACCGAGAAGCCGTCAAAGCCGGGCATCTGAATGTCGAGGAAGACGAGGTCGGGCTTCTGCGTCTTGATCGCGCGGATCGCCTCGCGCCCGTTCTGGCAGGTGTCGATCACCTCGACATCGTCGAATGGTTCGAGGCGCACCTGAAGGCCCTGGATGGCGAGTTTCTCGTCGTCGACGATGAGCGTGCGGATGGTCATGCGGGGGAGGCTTTCTCGGAAGGCAGGGCGGCAAGTCTCGAAGGCGAGACCGCTTGCCGGGCCTGGGGGGTGGAAGAGGGGGAAGCCGCCGTGTCTTCGGCGGATTCGAAGGGAATTTCGATCATGACGGCAAAGCCGCCGCTATCGGGTGAGCGGATTTCGAACCGGTGATCCTCGCCATAGGCCTGCGCCAGCCGGTCGCGGATATTGGCGAGGCCGACGCCGGTGGAGGTGGTGCGGCGCGACCGGTCGAGCATCCCTGTCGGAATGCCGCCATCCGCGCGGTCCGGATCGCCGCGCCCAGAATCGCCGCGGACATTGTGATGGATGCCGGGCCCGGTATCGGTGATGGTCACGCGCAGACGGCTGCCCACGATCTGCGCCACCACGGAGATCATCGCGCCTTCCTCCTGCGGGGAGACGCCGTATTTGATCGCGTTTTCGACCAGCGGTTGCAGCAGCATGGAGGGGATACAGGCATCGCCCGCGCCCGGTTCCAGCCGGAACTCGGTCTGCAACCGATCCTCGAACCGCATCCGCTCGATGTCGAGATAGAGCTTCAGCATCTCCACCTCCTGTTCCACCGTCACCTTCCCTCCCGGTTCGGTGACGAGCGTGTGGCGCAGGAAGCTGGACAGGCGCGTCAGCATCGCATTGGCGGGCGCGGTCTGTTTCAACAGCACCAGCGTGCTGATCGAATTCAATGTGTTGAACAGGAAATGCGGGTTCAACTGATAGCGCAGCATCGCCAGCTGCGCGCTGGTGGCCTGCATTTCCAGCCGCTCCAAGCGGTCGGCCTGCTCCTCGATCTGAAGGAAGTAGTTGATCGCGAAATAGAGCGCCGACCATGCGCCCAGGAGCGCCAGCGGCCAGATCAGGAAGCCGATATAGAGCGCGACGAAATCGCCATCGAAGCTCGCGCGCGTCAGGCTGGTGACCCAGGCGATGATGAAGGTGAAGATGGCGACGCCCACCAGCAGGACCAGAACGGTCGAGGCCCAGGTGACCAAAGGTCGGACCGAGATCAACCGCTGGTAGATGACCGACAGGACCAGGCTGATCGAAAAGCCCGTCACCGCCTCGATCGCGACATTGACGAGGAAGCTCCAGTCCTGCCCGCCGACCAGGCCCGTGATCGCGCGCAGCAGGAAGGCGCCGCCCCAGCCCGCGCTCTGGAGCAACCAGAACGCGCGGTTCTTGTCCGCGAAGAACGGGGTCGGCTGGATGGGCAGGACGGCCATTATCCCCTCGCTTTAGACCATTTGCCGCGAGGCTGACCAGCCGCTAGACTGTCGCTTTCCAGCCGGAGCGAGGGAGAGATGCGATGGATGTGAGCGAACAGGTGCCCCACGCGATGGCGGAACGGGCCAAATTCCGCGAAATGAAGGAAGGCACCAAGGAGGACTGGGCGATCATCGGCGGCGAATATCGCGCCTTCGCCAAGGGATTGCCCGACCGCGTGCTCGATCATCTGAAACTGCTCGACGGGGATTTCGGCGGGTTTCCGGTCTGCCGCCTCGAACATTCGCTCCAGACCGCGACCCGCGCCCATCGCGACGGGCGGGACGAAAGCTATGTCGTCATGGCGCTGCTGCACGATATCGGCGATACTCTGGGAAGCTACAACCACCCCGAAGTCGCCGCCTCGATCCTCAAGCCCTTCGTCAGCGAGGAATTGCACTGGATCTGCCAGAACCACGGCGCATTCCAGGGCTATTACTATTTCCATCATCTCGGGATGGACAAGAACGCGCGCGATGCGTTCCGCGACAATCCGCATTTCGAAGCGTGCCGCGAATTCTGCGAGAAATACGATCAGGCGGCGTTCGATCCCGATTACGAGAGCGAGCCCCTCGAGTTCTTCGAACCGATGGTGCGCCGCGTGATGGCGAAGCCGCTGGCGTCGCTATACGCCAAGGCGATCGCGGAGGAATAAGCGGCCTGATCGGGCCGTTTATTCCGGTTTCGCCATCGGGACGAAATGCTGCGACCAGTCCGCTTTGCCGGTTTCGGCAAGCGCGGCTTCCATGGTCGCGATTTCCGCCTCGATGAACTCGACGCGCTCGTCCCATCCGTCATGGCTGCGGTCTCTCAGGAGCCCGCCGCCATATTTCGGGCCCCAGCGCGTCATGAAGCGCACCGAAGCGCGCGGATCGTATCCGGCATTGTAGAGCAACCAGGGCATCATCCGGTCGGCATCGCGTTCGGTCAGGCGGACCAGCGACTGGCTGCGTCCGACCGCATCGAACATCTTGCGGTGCCGGAGGAGATTGTGCGCCAGTTCGTGCGCCACGGCGGCGGCGAATTCATCTTCGGCATAGGCGAACCCGGCGAAATCGCGCCCGAAGATCACGCGGCTGCCATCGGCGACGGCGCGCTTGCCCCCGTCGAGCACTTCGAACCGGCTCGGACAGGCGGGCACGCCCGCGATCGTCGCGCTTGTTGGGGTTTCGCCCGCACTCGCCCAGCCGAACCGGGCCGGACCCTCGGCCAGCGCGTCGTCGATAGCGGCGTTGACGCTCACCATGCGCTGCCAGCGGGGATCGCTCGGCGGAAAGGCGTCAAAGAGGATCGCCCCGTTCAGATCGAGCAGTGTGGCATTGCGCGTCAGCCCGGCGGCGGCGGCGGGCGATCCGGGCGCGACGGCCTGCACCGCGATATCGCCGACAAGCCCCAGTTCCGCGCGGACCCTGTCGGGCTTCCCGTAGGAGGCGGCGTCATGGAACAGCGCGCCGATAGCG
This sequence comes from Qipengyuania pelagi, assembly GCF_009827295.1. NCBI lineage: Bacteria > Pseudomonadati > Pseudomonadota > Alphaproteobacteria > Sphingomonadales > Erythrobacteraceae > Qipengyuania > Qipengyuania pelagi. The sequence goes on from NZ_WTYD01000002.1 coordinate 362,045, forward strand.
GGCCGCGCATCGGCGCAATAGGGCGCGTTGCCAGTGGCGAGTTTCCAGCCGATGCGGAACAGCTGGATGTCGCGCGCCTGCAAGGCCTCGATCTCGCTGAGCTTCTGGGATTGCGCGGATGCGGGCGCGATCCCTACGGCCAGGAGAGCGAAGAAGAGAGCCGCGCGGAAGAGCATCAGCTGGTTGCCGCCGAACCGCTTTCATCTGCAAGCGCATCGGCCAGCGCGTCATACCCGACCGCGCCTTCCAGCACGCGGCCACCCGCGACCCAGCTCGGCGTGCCGGAAAAGCCCAGCTCGCGCGCCAGGGCCATGTTGCGGGCGAGTTCCGCGCTCACCCGGTCGCTCGCAGCATCGGCGCGGGCGCGGTCGAGATCCAGCGCAGCGGTCTTGGCCGCTGCCTCGACCGTGGCCGGGGTTGGCGGGCCGAGCGCGAACATCGCTTTGTAGAAGGCGGGATATTTGCTCTGCATCGCCGCGGCCAGCGCCATGCGCGCCGCCTCCTCGCTCCCATCGAAGATCGGCCATTCGCGCACCACAACCTTCACTTGCGGATCGTCGGCGATCAGGCGGGCGATGTCGGGCTCGCTGGCCTTGCAATAGGTGCAACCGTAATCGGTGAATTTGACCAGCGTGCGCGACCCATTGGGATTGCCGAGCACGGCACCGGGGAACGGCGCGACCACCTCTTCCCGGACCCCCGCCAGCCGCTCCTGCGCCTGCCCCGCCTGGAAGGCTTCCGCCATTTCGGGAAGGATATCGGGATTGGATACGAGATACTGGCGCGTCTGCGCATGGCCCAGTCCGGTAAACGACCACACAGCCGCCCCGGCAAAGCCAGCGACCAGCGCGATCAGCGCCGTCAGGAAATACTGCCGCATAATCTGTCTTAGCCCCTCAGCGCTTGTCCATCTGCTGTTCCAGCAGGGCGCGTGCCTGCATTCCCACATCCTGCGCCCGCAGCCAATCGGGCGACCCGTCGGGAAGGCCCGCCTCCGCCGCCTGCGCGCTGCGCAGCGCCATCGCGTATTGCCGGCTCATCACCTGCTGTTCCGCGCTGGCGAGGCGGGCGCGCGGCAGATCGCCCTGCGCGGCATAGACCATGCCCAGCTGATACCAGGCGAAGGGGTTGTAGCGATCGCGCGTGACCGATGCGCGCAGCACCTGTTCCGCCTCTTCGAAATGGCTCTTATCCTCGGTTGCGATCAGAGCGTGGCCGAACATCGAGGAAATCAGCGGATCGGAGAGCGTCAGTTCGGTCGCCTTGCGCAGCGGCGCGAGCGCTTCTTCCGGCCGCCCGGATTCGAGCAGGACCTGGCCCTTCAATTCGAGGAAATACGGGTCGTCGGGGTCGACGGCGAGCAGCGAATCCGTTTCGGCCAGCGCGCGATCGACCTGCGCGGTCTTGTGATAGGCGTAGGCGCGGGCATAGCGCGCGGGCACGGTCTGGTCGGTCTGCGGATAATCGCGGAAGGTGTAGCGCGGTTCGGCGATATAGCCCTTGAGCTTGGCCTTCACGCGCGCGAATTCGCTCTCCCATTCCGGGTTCAGCGGCGCGTCCCAGGCGGGGTCCTTTTCATAGACGCCGCGCAGAGCCGAAATGCGATCGCCCGATAGCGGGTGGGTGCGCGTGAAGGCAGCATCGTCGGACTGGCTGTAGCCATAGCGATATTCGCGGTTCTGCAATTTGCCGAAGAAGCTCAGCGATCCGCGCCCGGTGATCCCCGCATCCGCAAGATATTGCGCGCCCGCCATGTCGGCGCTGCTTTCCTGGACGCGGGTGAAGGCGAGGAACTGGCCCATCGCGGCGCGCTGCCCCATCATCATGGCCGCCATCGCTGCATCCCCGGCCCCGGCGAGCGCGGCGCCGATCCCGGCGAGCAGCGAGAGCAGGGTGATCCCGCTCGCCGCCTTCATCCCCTCGCCGAAGCGGACGACATGGCCGCCGGTAATATGGCCCAATTCGTGCGCGATCACGCCCTGGACCTCGTTGGCGCTGTCCGCCGCCTCGATCAGGCCGGAATGGATATAGACTGCCTGCCCCCCCGCCACGAAGGCGTTGACGCTGGGATCGTTGATGAGGACGATGTCGACGTTTCCGGGCTCCAGCCCCGCCGCCTCGACCAGCGGTTCCGAAATGTCGCGCAGGAACGCCTCGGTCTCCGCATCGCGCAGGATCGACTGGGCGGCGACCGGCTGGGCGCTCGCAAGCGTGAGAGCGACGAAGGCGAGCAGGAAGGAAAGAGCGCGCATTGCGGCCCTGCTAGCGGGTTTCGCCCTGAACCGGAACTGAAGCCTGCGGTACCCTCTGCGCCTTCCCCTGCTTCCGGGCATCCGCATGATCGGCGATGAAAGCGAGGATCGGGTCGAGCACCGTGCCGTTCTGCGCGAACGGTTTCGAAAGGGCCATCACGATCCCGGCATGGCTCATCCCGTCATATTCGACGAGATCGACCATGCCACCGCCTTCTTCGATGGCGACGGCGAGATTGCGCGAATTATACGGGCGCACGGTCTCGTCGGCGGTCCCGTGCATCAACAGGAATGGCGGCGCACCGGCGAGATTTTTTCTTGTCGCCTGCGTGACCGGCTGGGTCGCTCGCCCGTCCGCGACATGGCCGAAGGCATTGCGCGAGGAATCGGTGTCGAAGGGGAAGAAATCCGCCGGCCCCGCCATGCTGACGACGCCCGCCAGGCTTTCGCGCGGTATGCCTGCGCTGCGCAGGTATCGAGGATCCAAGCCGAGCATAAGCACGTTATAGGCACCCGCCGAATGGCCGATCAGGATCGCCTGGTCGGCGCGTAGATTGGCGGTCGCGGCCTTGTCCCGCACCCAGGCCAAGCCCGCCGCGCTGTCTTCCAGCATGACGGGATAGCGCCCGTCCGGCACCAGGCGATAGCCGACCAGCGCGGTGGCGATGCCCCGCTCGCCCAAGCTGCGCGCGACGAAGCGATAGTCTTCCGGCGCGCCCGAATGCCAGCCGCCGCCATGCACGAACACGGCGAGGGGGAAGCCGCCCGCGGGCGCCGCGCCTTCGGGCACCCAGATCTCCGCCCGCTGCGCGTCCGTGGGGCCATACTTGCCCTGCGCCACCAGCTCGATCCCGGTTTCGCGGGGAAAGCGCGCATCGATCCAGTCGAGCGTCGCCGCCGATCCCGCTGCCAGCGCCCATCGCCATAAGGCGAAGCCCGCCAGTGCCAGCACCAGAATTGCGATCAGCGTCCAGCCCATCTTTCCCGGTCTCCTGCGTGCTGCCTTCATGGTGCCCCCTTTTCGGTACTGCCCGGATCGCCCTGTCCGGTCCTGTCGACCATGCGCACGATCTCCTCTGCCTCGCCATCGCTGGCGAGCCCGATAGAGCGCAGGAATTCGTGGCCGGTCTCGTAATCGTCACCCAGCCATAGCGGCACATCGGCCGATTCGATCGTGGCCTTGGCCTCGCGTTCCTCGGGGGTGAAGGGATCGCCCGCGCGGCGGATGAAGACGGCGCGGATGCGGCCCGGATGATCGGCGACCACCTTGGCGAAGGCGGTCAGATCGCCCTGGGTGTCGTCCCCGATCAGGGCGAAGCGCAGCGCGGGATAGCTCTCGATGATGCGATGGATCGCCTGCGTCTTGTGCGCGCCGTGGCTGCCCGATCCGAACGTGTCGCGGTTCAGCCCCCAATCGCGCAGCATCAGCGGCCCGAGCGGCAAATGGCGGCTCTTCATGAAGGCGACGAGATAGGAGAACAGGTTCCACGGGCTGGAACTGACATAGAAGAAGGGATGGTGCGTCGCGGGCAGGCGCTCGCCCGCCGCGCCTTCCCCATCCTCAAGCACCGCACCCCCGCCCAACGCGGTGTAGAAGACGTCGGCCTGCGGCACGAGCAGGCGCTGGTCGGGCATCTGCATCAGCACGCGCCGCCAATTGCGCGCGATCGCGCCGAGATTGCCGGTGATCCCGGTCTCGATCACCGTATCGTCGATATCGCTGATGACGCCCAGCGCCGCGTCCCGGCCGGGCACGAGGACATGGCCATCGACCGCCTGCCTCCCATCGCGATTCTCCCAATGGAAGGTGACGACTTCCCAGACGGTCGTTTCCGAAAGCTCCTGCGCCGGATCGAGCGCGATGTCGAAATGGGCGTAGCCCTCTTCATCCGTCACCGCGCGATTGCGGTGCGCGGTCCCGTCGCGATCGCATATTTCCAGTTCGACCGCGATGTCCGGCACCTCGCGCGAGGCGAATTGGGCGACCATCGTGCGCAGGGCCTGCCAGCGCCCGCTCGGCTGGAAGCGGGCTCCGGCATCGCGCTTGCCCGATCGCAGGGCACGGCACGATATCGTCAGCCGTTCGCGATTGCGGAAGCCGTAATAGGGCTGGATGCGGATCGGCGGGGCGCGGAACGGTCCAATGGGCATGGCCCGCGCGCTAGCCGTCGCCGGGCGGACTGTGAAGGGTCAGGCGAGCTTGCGCGCGGCCCGTTCGATCAGCGCGATATCCTCGGGCACCTCGCCGATCAGGTCGAGCACGCCGGTCTCGTCGCGGCGGATCATCACCAGCGCGAATTCCGGCCCGGCTGGGGCGAGGTCGGATAGCGCGATCGGGTCCATCCGGCGCAGCAGTTCGGCGAGTTCGGCGCGCACGGCGGCTGCGTCGAGCGCGGGTTTCCCGGCCTCTTCGCGGCGCAGGCGGCGTTCCTCGCGCACCACGCCCTTCAACCCGCCTTCGGCTTCCATGAGGAAGCGCGAGAGCGAGCCGCGCGCCAGCTTGGCGCGGTGCGCATGGGCGAGGACGGCGGCGTATTCGGTCAGGCGCGTCTTGTCGTAATCGGACCCGAAGACCAGCTTCACCACCGGGGTCATCGGCGCGCGATCCTGCATCGTCAGGCCGCTATCGGCGACGAGTTCGGCGAACCCGTCCGGGTCGGCCTGCGCTTCGAGGCTGAAATCATAGGCCCTGCCGACCGCGGCATAGAGCGCGGTGCGGCTGCGATCCTCGCTGGAGCGGGCGGTATAGGCCAGCTCGCGCGCCTCGGCGAGACAGTCGTAGAGACCGTCGGCGTCGGCAAGGTCGGGCTCGCTCGGTTCCAGGGCTTCCGGTTCCGGCGTTTCCGACGCGGGCTGGGCCAATTCGACAGGCTCCGGTTCGTACGCCTGCGGTATCGGGGCACTGGAAATGTGCGCGGTGGGCAGGTCTGACGCCGTGCCGTCGATCTCGCCGTCAAGATCGGCCACGATCGGAAGCGAAGGCATGATGACTTCGCTCGCGCGCCGCGTGCCGCGCGTCACCAGCGAGGCGAGGCCGGGTCCGGCGAAATCGTCCGCAAGCGGATCGACGACGCCGTCGACATCCTCGTATTCGGGTTCGTCCCAATCCTCGGCCAGACCGTAATCGCTGGCGCGCTCGCCGATCGTCCAGGTGTCGTCGTCGTCCTCGTCGATACCGTCCCCGGACATATCTTCGGGCGAACCCGCCTCTCTCGCTGCTTCTCGGGCCGCCTCTTCCGCCGCCTCCGCCGCGTAGTCCGGCGTCGGCAGAGCGGGGCGCTTGACCGGCGCCGTTCCGAAGGCGGGAAGCGGAAGCGAAGTGTCGGTCTGATCCAAGCTATCCTCGCTCGGCGCGAGGCTGTCGAGTTCGAGCACGGTTTCCACCGCTCGCGGCGGCGCATACCCTTCCAGCGCCTGTCCGATCTCGAGCAACAATTCGTCGGTCGTCGCCTGGTCGGCGAGTTCCTTCCAATTGATCACGCCGTAGATGAAATCGATCTTCGCCTCTCCCGTCGCGGGATCGCCATGCGGCTCGCTCGAATAGGGCAGCAGGATGCCGCGATAGAGCGCGGTGTTGCCGCGTTCGTTCAGGAATTCGGCCTCGAAACCGATCGGAGCCTGGTTCGCCAGGATCTGCATGTAATGGTCGGTGATCCGGCTTAGCAGGGATCGGCTGGGCACGTCGGACAGGCGCTGCATCGTGGCGTCGGCGCTGCATTCCTCTGCCAGTTCGGCGCCGATATGGCGCAGGACCGGATCGTCCAGCCCGTCGGAGAAATCGAGCAGGACCGAATAGGGGCCGAAATCCTCGATCGTGTCGGGGTCCAGCGCGTCGATCGCCGGGAAGGCCTGATCGCCAAGCTGGCTCGCCCAGAGATTATAGGCGCGAACCTGCATCCGCCGCTCGTCCTGCCCCACCGGGCTAGGCGGGGCGAGGTCGAAATCCTCATCCTCGTCGCAATCATCGAGATCGAGCACGTCGAGATCGAAGGGATCGGCCAAGGGATCCATTGCGGGATCGCTCGAATCGCCGAATCGGTCGGGTCCGAAATCCCCGTCATGCGCGCCGAATTCGCCGCCAAGCCTGTCCATCGCCGGTATCGCCCCAGAATCCACTGCAATCAGAGGCTCGTTTTGCGCGTGCGTGGTAAAGATACGCTTAAACACGCCGCTGCGCAGGGGGCAAGCGCAGGCGGGATGGCCCGCATAGCGCGCGCGCCGCCGCTAGAGGATATAGCGCATCCGTATCGGCAGCGTGCGCGGCGCCCGGTCGATCTCGACGGCGGCCTCGTCGAATGCCGGCGGGCCCATCTTCACCTTGGCATCCCGCGAGAAGCCGAAGCCTTCCTTCGGCATCATCCCCATCGCGCGGTCGGCCTTGCCGTTGGCGTTCTCGTCGTGAAGCAGCGCCACCGCATAGCGACCCGGCGCAACGTCGGAGAAGCGCAGCGTGATCGCCCCGCTCTGGGCGTCCACGATGGCGCTATAGGCGTTCGCATCGCCGCGACATTTGGGGAAACGCGCCGGATCGCGCGTCATGCAGGCGCGCACGACACCCTTGGCATTCCTGAGATCGCTGACCGCCACCGTGACGGTCGTGCCGGAATGCCGGTCCGCCTCCCTGGCAGCTTGGGGTGCCGCCCCGCCCGTCAGAAACGCCGCGAGCGGCAGGGCCAGCAGCGCAAACCCGCCGCGCGGCCTCATGCGTTCGGGCTCAGACCCCGGTCGGTTCCGCACAGACGGTCCCAGAAGCGGAAATACAGTCCGTAATTGCATCGATACTCTTCGTGATGGCGTTGGTGATGGCTGGCCGTTATCAGCCAACCGCCTAACTTGGAGTGAACCAGGCGGCGGGGAAACATCTCCCACCCCATATGGTTGGTTACCCCCATCACGGTCATGACCGCAAGCACCACCCCGAGCATGGTGACATGGATCGGGACGAGGAAGACGAGGGCCGGGATCACCACCGCCCCGGTCAGCGCCTCGTAGGGGTGGAAGCTCATCGCCGCCCAGGCCGTGGGCGGGCGGCTGGCATGGTGGACCGCGTGCATCGCGCGAAACACCTTGGGGCGATGCATCCAGCGATGCGTCCAATAGAACCAGGTATCGTGCGCGAAGAGATAGAGAAATACCGACACGGGCGCATACCACAGCGGATAGGCGCTCCAGTCCTCGTAGATCCGGGTCCAGCCCCGCTCCTGCCAGCCCCAGGCGACCACGCCCGCCGGTATCCCGAAGATCGCCGCCGAAACCAGCGACCAGCGGATCTCGCGCCGCATCTGCGGACCCAGCCTGTCGTGAATGCCCGGCACCCGCCGCGCGCTGATCCAGGCGAACAGGCCGCTCGACGCGAAATAGCGCGCGGCGACGATCGCTGTCATCGACAGGACGGAAACGAGGATGGCGAGAAGGGTCACGATCCCGCTATGCCCCAATCCAGCCGGGCGGAGAAGGGGTTAGCTCGCCAGAGAGGTCATATCGGGGCGCGCTGACTTCAGGCGATATCGCCGGTTCCCCACGCTGCGCATTCGGGATCGGCGGCGACGGTCAGCCGACGCAGCGCCGCGCGCGACAGGCGTTCGATCTCCACCTTGCGCCGCGCCGCAGCCAGCGGATGAAGGGGCGCCGGACGCACGATTTCCGCATCGTATCCGTCCGCCACGATCACGCCGCAGCAATCCGGTCGATACTCCTCGCTGTCAAGCGGGCCGCGATCGAGTCCGGGCGGGACACCCCAGAAGAACCGGTCGCAATGGTCGAGATAGTCGGGCCATTTGCCGTCGCCCATGAGGTCGCCGCGCTGCACCTTCACTTCGACGATCACCACCCGGCCCTTCGCATCGACGCCCATCAGATCGGCGCGGCGCCCGTTGCGCAGCGGCATTTCGGGCAGACACCAGATATCGTTGCGCGCGAACAGGCGCATGATTCCGCGACACACGTCGCCTGCAACCGGGCGCGCGACCGGAATGGTGTCGGGATCGGGAGTGGGGCTCGATAGCTCGTGCGATCGAGCGAGTGCGGCTGATTCGGACATACCGCTCTGGCTGGAACAAAATGTGAACCCAGTCAAGCGAGCCCAATCAAGCAGGCTCAGTCAGGCAGGTGTCAGACTCAGGCCGCCAGCCGGTCGGGTTCCGCGATCGTAAGGATGTCAGCGCGCGCGGCATGGAATTCGCGCCACAGCGTCAGGGCCGCAGGCGTGGTGTCGCATCCCGTTCCCGCCGCCACGATCAGCGCGCGAAGCCCGGTCTGCATCACGAAGGCGAGATCCTCGATCCGCGTCGCGACCTCTTCGCCGCGCCATCCCGTCAGTTGTGCTGCCCGCGCAGGAAACCGCGCGATGGCGCCGCTCATGCTCTCGCGGCGCAGCTGCGCCAGCTCGGCCACGGCATCGCCGGCCGCATGGATCGCTTCCCAGCGGGCGGCCAGAAGAACGGCGCGCTCGCTATGGAGGCTCTTGCCGGACACTGCGCCGAGGGGCGGAAGCATGGTCGCCCCGGCCAGATCGAATTCATGGTTGATCGCGGACATGCTGCTATCGTTAGCGCGAACAGGCTTACCGAAACGCTAAGATCGAGGCGCGCGAACGAAGCCTCTGGTGCCCGGCCCCCGCCTTTGCTAGAGGCCCGCCGCTCGGCACCCGTAGCTCAGCTGGATAGAGCGCTGCCCTCCGAAGGCAGGTGTCAAGGCTTGATGAATAACAATTTTTAGAGGTAATGTATTAAATTTCAATAACTTACAAAAGCTCACTTGATGGGGTTCACATTGCAATCCTTTCCGCGTAAGCATCGCGTAAGCACGAGGCACCCGTAGCTCAGCTGGATAGAGTGTCGCCCTCCGAAGGCGAAGGTCACTGGTTCGAATCCAGTCGGGTGCGCCATTTCCTTGGTATTAAGTAGCAAGCGTACAAAGCGATAAGATGCTAATTTCGCTATCTCATCGCGCATGGAAATCACAAGCTTTGACGTACCACTTGAGGACTACCCGTTCTTACGATTGAACGCATGAAATCCCACATCGACCACTGCGTCCGGTGTGCTTTGTCAAAAGGGGCTGCGAGCGTCGATTCTAATTGAGCTTCCCGACTGTTTCTTTTGGCGGATTTCTGGGCTTTCCCGCCGGAAAAGACTTGGCCTTTCGTCCGTGCGACGAGAGCGCGGGCGAGGCCAGTCTTCTATGAATGTTCCCAGGAGGGAACCAGAAGCCATCAACAATTGGAGAACTACCGGACCCGTAAATCGATGCGGTCTGGTTCGCCACATTCGGCCCCAAACGTCCTTTGGTCTTTCGCCAGTTCTGCGGCATCCTCGCTGATTGGTTTTCGGCCCTCGATATGTTCGAGGACCGGGGTCTCTTCCGCGTCATGCGCGCTACTGGTGAGGTCGAGCGTGACACGAGCCGATTTCATCACGGTTTGCGGGACCGAAAGATGAACATGTTCCTTAGCACTGGATCATGCGCGAATTCATGCACCAGACTCATCAACACATGTCCGCCGAAATATATCCACATCGGGAGGCCCAGTGCCTCGTGCACCCCAAGCGCCCAGCTCTGGTCGTAGAAATAACCAAGCGTGCCCGTCGCCGCCAAGGCAAGAGCGATTAATGCGCCAAGGCCATGGAAGGCATTGGCCAGCGGCTGATCATCGCTGATCGGCAGCTTGCCGCCCCGAAGGATCGCCAGATGCGCCTTGGTATCGGCCCACAATGCGGCAAGCCGACGACCAGATAGATAAGGGAACCAGTCACCAAGACTAGGTTCGCGGCGCCGGAAGACGGCCCATAGCCAGAACAGGACCAATCCGCCGAGAGCGACCAGTCCGGCCTTTTCATGCACTTCAAACCAGAAATCACCCGGCTTTCCGCCCTTTGGATAAGTCATGAACAAACTGATGACAAGCGCTGCGGTGACCGCCATTACCGTAACTAGATGAAGAAAGCGCGTCAGGTTCGAATAGTACTGTGTATTACCTGGTTTCTCTACTTTCATACGATAATTTCCTCTCGTGGGATGTCCGTCAGCCGATAGCCTGGCCGACCAGCTTCCTATTGCAAACGGTGCAGTTGCAGCGACGCTGCCAATCGCTAATTGTCGCAGTGAGATATGCCAGCGTCCCCGACCTGTTAGGAGCGCGCAGGCGACCTCGAAAACCAGCAAACTCATTCTGGTCGCTATAAACGCTTTGCCCTCCTTTCAGCGCCATATGAATAGGAGAGATGTCGCCCCGCCAAAAGTGAACAGGCCGCACGATGTCAGCGCAACGGTCATGGGGGATTCGTAAAGATCGCTCCGGACGATCCCTAACCCCACCTTCGGAAGTGTATCCAGCACCGGCCCAGGCCCAAGCAGATGTGACGGTCTTCATTTGTTGTTTCTCAAACTTAGAACCAGAACCGGAGACCAACTACGTAGCTCGTCACGCTCGGGTCTTCGCCAGCCGCGCGTGCAAAATCGGCGCTTCTGCCAACTTTCCAACCCTGAGCGATGCCGATATAGGGTGCAAATTCGCGTACGAATTCATACCGCAAGCGAATTCCCGGTTCGATCCGGTCGATGCCGGCGCCGATGCCCAATTCGGGCACGTCTTGAGCGGCAAGGTTAACCTCCACCCGTGGCGTGAGAATCAGACGCTGGGTAATTCTCTGGTCCAGTTCAGCCTCGAAACGAGCGGTGATATCTCCGGTGTTAGAGAGAAACGCTGCTCCGAGAATATCGAACTTGTAGGGAGCCAAACCCTGAAAGCCGACCACACCATAGGTCCGCTTCGGTCCGGTCAAATCCTGGCGGATACCTGCCTGGAAATCAAAGAAGGGGGCAATGGCCCGGCTCCACAGTCCCTGAACCTCGGCACTTTCAACTTTATTGCCGAACGCACCTTCGCCTTCAGATCGGAACCAGAACTTGTCGATGTCGCCGCCATAATAGCCCTGAACATCCCACAAATAGCCATCCGTGCCTTCGCGCGCACGATATTCGAGGCGGTCGCCCTGGATCCACAGTCGCTTGCCGCCGTCGGTCTCGCGGATCAGTTCCTGCCGGGCTTCGTTCATGGCTTCCTCGCCCCAGATCGGAATCGCCGCGCGGGCAGGCCCGCTTCCGGCTTCGGGCGGAGGAGGAAGTAGAGGAATGTCAGCGCCGGAATTCATCTGCATAGCGGAGTGGTCTATACCCTGCATGCCCTGCGCGCGTGCTGGAGCATCGGTCATTGTGCCGTGATCCATCCTTGGGACCTGCTGCCCGGATTGGTTGATGGGCATCGCCATGCCCGTTTGCCCTTCGGCCATAGGCATCGCACCGTGGTTCATCTGCGAACGATCCATGCTCCCATGATCCATTTCGACCTCAGCTTCAGGTTTAGGTTTGCAGGCGCCATCCGGGACGGTGTGGCCCATTGCGCGATGGCGCTGTGCCTCTTGAGCACATTGCTGCGCTGCTTGCCCCGCACTCTGCTGTGGCTGAGCCATGTCATGCCCGGTGTGCTGCTGTGCCGATACCGGCGATACCAACGCGGTTCCCGCAGCGAGCGATACGATCGTGCTTACAACAAAAGTCTTCATGCTTCGTCTCCGGCAGGATTGGCAACGGTGACGATCTGGAACATCCCGGCGACCAAATGATAGAGGATATGGCAGTGAAAGGCCCAGTCACCGGGTTCGTCAGCGGTCAGGTCAAACTCCACACTACCGCCGGGCTGGACATTGACCGTGTGCTTCAGCGGCTGCCGGTCGGCGGGCGCGCCATTGACCAGTTCGAAGAAATGCCCGTGCAAATGGATCGGGTGCGTCATCATCGTGTCGTTGATCAGCTTGACACGCACGCGTTCATTATAGGCAAAGCGGATCGGGTCGTCGGAGACGGCTGAGAACTTCTTGCCGTCGAACGACCACATGTAGCGCTCCATGTTACTGGTGAGATGGAGTTCCATCCGCCGCGAGGGAATCCGCCGGTCAGCATTGGGGGTGAGCGCGCGCAGTTTGCGATAGTTGAGCGTTCGGTGCGGGACATCGGAAAGGCCAACGCCTGGGTCTCCGGTGCGGTCGACAGGGTTTGCTGACACCATTGCAAGCCCCGGGCCCACCTCGACGTCCGCTGGCAATCTGGACGTATCGCGCATTCCCGGTCGGGCCGCTCCTTGGCCGCTCGAATTTCCGGGCATGCTTTCTGAGCCGCCCCCCATACCAGCCATACCGGCCATGCCGCCCATGCCCATATCTGCCATGGTCAGCAACGGCGGGTCGCGCAGCGGTGGAATCGCTGCGCGCGCGCCGGGCGCAGACGCTAGTGTCGCAACCCCCATGCCAGACCGGTCCATCGATTCAGCTACCATCGTGTAAGCGGCGTCATTGCCCGGGGTCACAATCACATCATAAGTTTCTGCAATGCCTATCTGGAATTCATCCACTTCGACCGGCTCGACATTTTGCCCATCGGCCTGAACCACGGTCATAGGGAGACCGGGTATACGGATGTTGAAATAGGTGGCGGCACCAGAATTTATGAAACGCAATCGAACGCGTTCGCCGGGCTGGAAGTTGAATTCAAGATTGTCCGCCGGTCCGTGGCCATTGATGAGATAAGTGAACGTGGATCCCGTAATATCTAATATATCAACGGGCGACATTCGCATCCTTGCCCAATTCCTTCTCTGTGCTCCACTAAGCGGGTAGTCATCCGTCCATGTTGGTTGCTCGTAGTTGAAATAATCAGCACTCTTTTTCAATTTGTCGTAAAGCACATTTGGATCTGTCTCGCTGAATTCGCTCAGCACCACGATATATTCGCGGTCCGCCTGCACCGGATCGGGTCCTGCCGGATCGACAACTATCGGACCATAATGACCCGCCTGTTCCTGCAGGCCGCTGTGCGAATGCCACCAGTACGTGCCCGATTGCCGCACGGGGAATTCTGCAGTGAAGGTCTCACCCGGCTTGACGCCGGGGAAACTAACGCCTGGCACACCATCGAGCTGGAAGGGGACCAGGAGCCCGTGCCAATGGATCGAGGTATCTTCCTCTAGCTGGTTGTGAACGTTGAGGCGGACGGTGGTCCCCTCACGCAGGCGGAGGAGCGGCCCCGGGATGCTCCCATTGACGGCAATCGCGCCGCCACGCCTGTTGCCAGTGGAGAAAGCCGAGCGGGCAACTGTCAGGTCTATGTTGGAGCCGCTCACCTCATCAAAGCCCTTGCGAGCAACCCCGGAAAGCAGGTCACCACCGCGAGCCCAAGCCGGAACCGCACCGGCCAGGCCCAGCAGACCCATTCCGGTAGCTCCTGCCCCAAGAAGTTTGCGTCGATTAACGGTGATCATAGTACCAGCCCCTCGTCTCAAAATGCCATTCACTTAACACATACGCGGAGGATCGGACTAACCCTCATCTTTTTCTAGGCTCAGGACTCATTGATTGAGCCAGAAGATGACGGCTGCGGCGATGCAGATGGCGGAGATGAAGGTGTGGGCGGATCGGTCGTATCGGGTGTGGATGCGGCGCCGGTCCTTGAGTTTGCCGAACATGTTCTCGATCCTGTGGCGCTGGCGGTAGAGCACCGGATCGTGCAGGATTGGTACCCTTCGATTGGCTTTTGACGGGATACGGGCGGCAATGCCGCGCTCGGCCAAGGCATCGCGGAACCAGTCGGCATCGCACCCCGGTCGGCCAGCAACGCGTTGACCTTGGGCAAGGCCTCGATCATCAGTGCCGCGCCCTTGTAATCGCAAACGGTCCGGATAATGGGACTGATCCGACAGGGGAATCGATTACTGTCTCCTGTTCGGTTGAGGATGGGAAAGTACAATCCTGCACGGCGTCGCAGACAGACGACGGCGTCGACAAAGTCTTCCTGCGAACAAAGACGACCAATTCCGACGGTTCCGTTTCGACCCGCACGAGCGTCATCGGCAAGGAAAGCGATCTTACTTTCGGTCGCGATCTTGCCAACAGTGTCGAATCTGCCTTCAAGCAGCTCTACAATGTCGATTTGACGATGACCGGTGGCACTGCAGCTGCTGCTGCGGGCACAGTAAGGGGTTCGCCAAGCTCAGCGGGCAACATTCAACGGCAAGTGGAGCGTGGCCAAGTCCCACGAGAAATTGATCGAGTGGACAAGGGGCGAGGGCCGTATGAGAAGGATCATATCGAATTGAAGGATGGTCGCGCTCTTAATCGCGATGGCACTTGGAAGCACGGTATCTGGTAGGTGAACAATTCTGTCCGGAACTGGCTTGTCGGGAATGGCTGGAAACCACCGAGGTAACTGCCAATGCGTTTTTTCACCCATGACTGGTCTACGCTAGATGACGTTGAAACCGACAAGATATCGTCAGAGCACTTGAGAGTGGTCAAGCTCGCGTCTGATCAATGCGGGATACCTTTGGTAAAATTCGTACGAGAATTTGATCTACGTGGGGCGCTGGTTGACCGGTTGCTAGTGCAATCTGGGGAAGCTGAATTGAAATTAGATTTGATCGCGGGAGACAATCTGCATGGGTATTTTGTGCTCTCTCTTGCGTATGCGAGCAGCTCATTTCGCTATTTTGGCGAGGACCTCGGCACGGCTCTAGACTTTAGATCAACTCGTATACGCTTCGTTGAATTCGATCTGGGTAACAACGGCGAACTACAGCACCGCTTCCTGCTATGGCCAAAGAGTCGATGCGAAATTGACATTCAGTTTGCCGGACTGGAATGGGCCAAGGCTCACTTGCCACATCGAGCATACCAGAATTTGGAGGACGTGCTTCAACTAAGCGAGCCACTTTCAACTGCGACTGAGTAGATTGCAGCCCTATTGAACGAACCGGATTTGTCACCGGATCGCCTTTCGAAATGTGGGAAACTTTAGGGCCCACACCGTACACAGCGCCTGCTGTTGATGAAGCTGCGTTAGATCAGTGATTTGTCGCTGATTTGGCGGTGCGCACCTTCTGTGCCGCTAGCGTACCATTACGGAATCTGCGGCACAGACCGGCTCAGCCGCGCTACAACATCCTGTAATCCCTGACTAATCTCTCCCGCTTTGTCTGTGCCACTTCAGCCCTGAGCGCGGGCGCCGTCGCTTGGTCCGTTGAAAACCCATGACAATCTGCGCCGACCGCCGCCAGGGATGTTCGGGAGCCGTCGGTAAAACCTCAACAAAACCAACCACCTGCAGCCCGGGCCGACGGCGCTGCTTTTATCTCGCGGTCTTATTTGGCTTCGATTTTCCGGAAGTATTCGCCATCGCCATTTCTCCTCCATACCAGGTATCGGGACAGTATTCGACGCTAACATGCGCTGGTCTGCGAAGTAGCGGTTGAGGTCTGATACGCCGCGCAGTCTTCCGTGCTCATCGGCGCCGGCATCGCTCTGCAATGAGGCGGTGCTGTAGCGCTCGCGGCACATGTCGCTATCGGATTTACGGGGCATCGTCACAGGCAATCGAGCGCGGTCAGCTTGCGCAGCCGCAGGCGAGATATCGTGCTTCCCGTGGTCCTGGTCTGTAGCTTGAAGGCCTGCACGGGTTAGAACCCCCAGCGCCTCAAGGGCTTCGACAATCTGCAATGCGATGGGGCGCATAGTCACCGTGGATCCGCCCCAGCGATTGGGATCATTCCATTGCGGTATCCCTTCTTCGTGGACCTCGATGTCGGCATACATTGTACTCTCACGCAGATAGAGCGACCAATTAGGAACGATGTATTCGCTCATGCCTCCTTCGAGAAGGTGGCCTTGTCGCTCGTTGTCGACATACTCCTGCAGCTGGGCGATGTTTGTTGGCCGCCATGACTGGGCATTGGCATAGATCATACGAGAAAGATGATCGTAGAGCGTCTTCTTAACGATCCGACCGATCCGCTTGCCAACCTCGGGCACCGGGCAACGCACCAGATCGATTAGGATAAGCGCCTTCGCTGCCTCTTCTTCAGCGAGGCCTGTGAGCACTGCTGCCTCGCGCGGGCCGTCCGCCAATGCCTCAGCTGCTCGCCAAAAGCCCTGCGCGCTTTGAAGTATGATTGGAAGGCCTTCGGAAATGAAGTCGAGGCGCGCCGGATGACTCATATTGCAGAGGGCGCGCGCCTGGCGTCCGCCAAACGTGATCTTTGTTTCTTTGTCGCTCATGCAGACTTTCTAGCACTGTTAATTCCGTGACGCTCATGCGATCAGCGATACATGGGCAAGACACCTTATGATGATCGTGATGATCTCGAAAAGCTTCGGTCTCAGTGGAAGAAGATCGACGGGATACTCGAGCGCCGGAAGGAGTGGTCAGCAGCGATCGTAAGGGCTGCAACTGCTGCTGAGATTGCTGCCAACATCGCCATACGAAAGCGCTTCGAAAGCGAGAGCAAATTCTCGTCGGAGTTTGTGGATTCGCTACTGAGGTGGGCAAACGGCATCGATGGGAAATTTGGCCGCTTGATCATTCCGGCGGAGCGAGACGAGGTGCGAAAGAAGGCGCTCGGCAAGCTCAAAAAGCGCTCCGAGCGGTTGAACAAGAAGCGCAATGCCATCGTTCACCAAGGCGCGTTCGCAAGCAAGCGGGAGATGCGTGAACTGGTCAATCTATCGCGTGAAATCGTGAACGAGCTGGTCATCCCGTGGGAGCCCGAGTTCGTGCTTGGCGGAGAAAAACTCACAAGCTCGAAGGTGCCAAAGGCAAAGAAGGTGTTGAAAGCTACCAACGCTAAAGGCAGGAAAAAGAAGAGCTAGACTACCCCTAGTGGGAATGCAGGACGTCCTTTCCACCTAGCCTGTTGCGTCCAACTCGGCCTTGAGCTTTCCGAGGCGCTCAGTGCAGACCTCGTGGACGACCCGGCCCAGCTCCTCGACCTGCTCGCCGAGCCAATCGAGTTCATCCTTGGTGATGCGGTAGTGTTTCGAATAGCGCGCCTTTACGTAGGCTTCCTTAAGTTTCTCGAACCGCGCGCGATCCTTTTTTGTGTCGCGCGGCCAGCGATGCAGTGAACGGAAACATTGCGGGGTCGTCACTCTCGCTCGCAGCGAAAGCTTCGTTAGCCACGGGAGAACCAGTTCCAGTTACATTCACAACAATCGCTGACCCGAACAATGCTATTGGGAATTATGCCATCGAGTGGACCGGTGATATTGTCGCGACTGAAACACATTACGAGATAAATGCGACTGGCACGATCCCTGTGCAGACGATGAATTGGAATTTCGATGGAGGTGGTCGAAATGCATTCCGTGACGGCGTCACACGAGTGATGGGAGCAGTTGGTCCGCAAGGAACCTATTTCGCAAAGCCAAATCGAACGATCACTGGCAATTTTCAGGGTAGAATTAATCCCGCAAATAGGATTAGGCCATGAATCTCGCACCGGCAACTATCCCTATACTTGCGATGTTGGCCAGCTGCGTTGGAACTGACGTTCCTTCTCGCGAATTACTGCGTGATCGATTGGTAAATTGCGCAAAGGATGAGAGCTGTTATATAAAGTCCGGCGAGGACAGGAGCCAAGCAATCCTGCTGCAAAAGAGTGTGGTGCAAAATGCGATTGCACTTTGTGTTCAGGAGGAAAATGCGATGACCCTGCTTCCCTCTGAGCATAAGTCGAAGTCGCACATAATCTTTGCTGACTGCGCAAGAAACGGGGAAAAAGAAGCGCAAGTATCAGCCTGGTATTATCATGGAGAGATACGCGACCTGACGTTAGAGATATGTGGAGATGGCCGTTGTAATGGCCGTTTCTCTCCTATCTAATCGTGGACTAAATCTTTTATCTCCGCCTCCCGCCGCGCCTCGTCGATCGCCCCGATCTGTGCGCCATCGCGTAGACCGAGCGCTTCGGTGAGCCTGGCGCGGCTGTCGGTGTAGAGCGCGACCGCATCCTTCGCCCTGCTGATGGCGACATAGACCGCCGGAGCATCGACGGTATTGGCGCGGAAGCTCTCCAGATGCGCCATCACGCGATCGGCGGTAGCGCCTTGGGCGGAGTGCCATGGCCACATAGCGCAGTGCATCGTCGCCCTGCTCGACGATCCGTCCACCGCCCTTGTCGATGGCCTCGAACGCGGGCGCCGCCTCGCCTGCCAGGATCGCCTCGACCGCTTTCCTGGTGTGGGTGTTGGTCTGGCGCACGATCTGGTCGAGGACGTGGGTGGGCATGCCATGCTCCTGGAGCTGCCCGAAGGCTCGGCCTGCCTCGACGCTGCCGAGCTGGCGCACGTCGCCGACCAGGATCAGACGGGCCTCGGCCTCGCGGGCCTGGGAGAGCAGCGCCTCGCTGTCGCGGGCCGAGAGCATTGAAGCCTCGTCCACGATCCAGGCCTCGCACCTGCGTTCGACATCGCCCGCTTGGCCGAGCAGCTCGGCGGCGGTAGCGGTGCGGGCGGTATGGCTGCCTATGTCCACGCAGAGGCGGTAATAGGACTCATCCTAGAAGCTGGAGGGGGTGGCCGACGGAACCCCTTACACCGCATCGGGCGCGTTGCGATCAGGGTCGGGTGTTGGCGCGGCATTGCAATTGTGCGCGAAATCGGGTCTGTCCCGGCGGGTTTTCAGGCACGAATGGTTCGATGAACAGCTCCATCCACGAATTCGGCGACATGCCGGACCAGGACTCGCGACGCGGGTCGGGTGGGGGCGCGGCTGCGGTCGGGCGCTCGGATGCGTCCGGGCGGCGTGGCGACGCGAATGCGGACGGGCCGCTCGTCGGCGTCATCTACAATCCGCGCAGCCATCGCAACAAGGGCCAGGACCTCGCGATCGGCGACCGCGAGCGCGTGATTCTGGCGACGCCTGAAAAGCGCGGGAAGATCATCGAAGTCCTCGCCGATTTCGCCGCGCGCGGGGTCGATTACCTCATCATCAGCGGCGGCGATGGCACGGTGCGCGACGTGCTGACCTGCGGCGCGGGCGTGTTCGGTGACGATTGGCCGGTCCTCGCCGTGCTGCCCAAGGGCAAGACCAATGCGCTGAACGTCGATATCGGTGCGCCGCCCGACTGGTCGCTCGCGCAGGCGATCGACGCCTTCCATACCGGCAGCCGGGTGACCCGCCGCCCGCTCGACATCAGCGCGCTCGATACGGAAAGCGAGCGTCTGCCCGTGCGCGGCTTCATCCTTGGCGCGGGAGCGTTTACTCTCGGCGTGCGCGCGGGGCAGGAGGCGCACTCCATGGGTCTGTTCGACAGTCTGGCGGTCGGCATGACGAGCGCCTGGGGCGTGGTGCAGGGCATGTTCGGCGCGAACGACAATCCCTGGCGGCGCGGGGTCGAAATGACGGTCCGGCAGTTTCCCGGCGGTGAGATTCTCGCGCATTCGGGCCATGGCGACCCCGCGCGCCGGATGATCCTGATGGCCTCGACGCTTCACCGGATGCCGCTGGGCCTGAAGATGTTCGGCACGAAGCGCGCAGGATTGAAGCTCGCCGTGCTCGATCGCGCGCGCAGACGCATGATGGCGAGCCTGCCGCTGATCCTCGCCGGATGGCGCCCCGGCTGGCTGGAGCGCGGCGGCTATCACCAGCGCGACGTCGATTCGTTCGAATTCGAGATCGGCGACCAGTTCATCCTCGATGGCGAGGCGTTTCCCGCGGGCCGCTATCTGGTCGCGCAGGGGCCCGAGCTGACCTTCGTGAGCGCATAAGGGCGTGAGCGCGTGAGCGAGACGCTCGAAACCCGCATCACGCACAGCCTCGCCGCGTCGGTGCGCGAGGAGGTGGCCGCGTTCGCCAAGGCCCTCGCCGAGGACGAGGGGGCCGATGCGGTGCTGTTTTACGGGTCGAACCTGCGCACCGGATCGCTCGAGGGTGTGCTCGATTTCTATCTCCTGCTTCCGGGGCGCCAGCAGGAGCGGATCTGGCCGCGCGTCGGGTATCACGAGCGGGTGGTCGATGGCGTAACGTTGCGTGCCAAGACGGCGACCTTGTCGCTCGAATGCTTCGCGAGGGCGGCGGGAGGCCAGTCGCGCGACACCACGATCTGGGCGCGCTTCGTTCAGCCGAGCGCGCTGGTCTGGGCGAGGAACGACGGGGCGCGCGGACAGGTCATTGCCGCCGTGGCGGGCGCGGCGCGCACGGCCGGGCGGCTCGCAGCAGCTCTGGGGCCATCGAAAGCATCGGCGAGCGCCTATTGGAAGGCGCTGTTCCGGGCGACCTACGCTGCCGAATTTCGTGTCGAACCGCCGGGGCGCGAGGATTCGATCCTCGCCGCCAACGCCGCCCATTTCGAAGGGCTCTTGCCGCTTGCCTGGGAGGATGCGGGGATCGCCTTCGCGCGCGACGGGGACGAACTCGCCCCCAAACTGGAGCCCCAGCCGCGCCGTGCGATTCTGGCCTGGTGGAAGAAGCGCAGGCGGCTCGGAAAACCGCTCAACATCCTGCGGCTCGCCAAGGCCACGACCACTTTCGACAATGCGGCGGCCTATGGCGCGTGGAAGCTCGAACGCCATACCGGAATCGCGCTCGAGGTTACGCCGTTCCGCGCGCGCCATCCCCTTCTCGCCATGCCGGGTGCGGCCTGGGAATTGTGGCGCAAGCGCCGCCGCGCGGGTTCGCGTCAGCGATAGCGCCCAAACTTAGCGATAGCGCATAGTGATCGCGATCGATGTGGGCGCGCGCCCGACATCGAAGCCCACTTTCTTGTAACTCGGCTTGCCGAGGTTCCAGATGTTCAGCGAAGGGTTGTTCGACATCGCGCCGCCATCGGTCGACAGGTCGGTCTTGCCGTTATTGTTGACGTCGTGCCGCACCGCGATCCCGTAATGGCCGCTGGCGGGCAGCGGCATACAGACCCGCATCGATCCGGCGCGGGCGGGCAGTTCGATCCGGTTGAGCCAGCGACCCGACTCGAGCCAGTCGCCCTTCGTCGCGCGATAGGACTGGACGCGCAGCGTGCCGCCGCCCGGTCTGATCCCTTCGATAGTGACCCACACGGCAGAGCCGCTGCTGCACCGCGCGGGGTCGTGGCGCAATTCCTGCGCATATTGCGCCGATGCGGGCGTGGCGGAACCGAGCGCCGTCAGGGCCATCACCCCTGCGGCAAGCAGGGCCGCGCGCTTGGTCGAGTGAAGAAAAGACATGGACATTCCGTTCGTTCGTGTCGCGCGCGCCGACCATTCGCCGAGGCGATCGGGAGCCGGTGATGCGCTGGATATGGGCCGTAACTAGCAAGCGGGCGCTGAATTGCGGCTGAATTTGCCTCGCAAACGGACCAGGCCCTTCACAGCTCGATCTGGGGCGCGTTCCTGTCGATCCGGTGGATAAGGATACGGTAACCGCTTGCGATGTGGCCCCCCGCGCTCCTATCGAGCGCGCACGCCCGCGTATCCGGTTTCCGCGTCGGCCCAATGCCCCTCGTGCCGGATCGTCCACAGACCGCTTGTCCGAGTTCGTTATGGCCGCGCCGCTCATTTCCCCCTCGATCCTCTCCGCCGATTTCGCGAAGCTGGGAGACGAAGTGCGCGCGATCGACGCGGCGGGCGCGGACTGGATCCATGTCGATGTGATGGACGGGCATTACGTCCCCAATATTACGATCGGCCCGGCGGTGGTGAAGGCGCTGCGCCCGCAAACGGACAAGCCGTTCGACGTCCATCTGATGATCGCCCCGATCGACCCGTATCTGGAGGCCTTTGCCGAGGCGGGGGCGGACATCATCACCGTCCATCCCGAAGCCGGGCCCCACATCCACCGCACGCTTCAGGCGATTCGCGGGCTGGGCAAGAAGGCGGGCGTGGTGCTCAATCCGGGCACGCCGGTCGAGGTGCTCGACAATCTGATGGACCTCGTCGATCTCGTTCTGGTGATGAGCGTCAATCCCGGTTTCGGCGGGCAGAGCTTCATCCATTCGCAGCTCGCCAAGATCGCGGCCATCCGCGAACGGATCGACCGGGAGGCCGCGCGTTCGGGCCGCACAATCCATCTCGAGGTCGATGGCGGCGTCAATGCCGAAACCGCGAGGCTGTGCGTGGAGGCGGGGGCGGATGTCCTCGTCGCCGGGTCGGCCACCTTCAAGGGCGGGGCGGACTGCTATGCGCGCAATATCGCCGCGCTCAAGGCCGCCGGGGAAAGCGCCCAATGAGCGACGGCTCGCTGACCATGGGGCGAGCCGAACGCGCGCGATCCGGCGAAGCGGTATCCGGCCCTGCGCGTGGGGAGGATGGCAGGGACGGTGCCGGGGACGAGAAGAGCCGCGCGCAGAGCGCCTTTCCCTTCGACGATTTCGAGGGCAGCGAGCCCCACGCTCTGGTTGCCGATCCGGTCGGTGGTCGGGATGCCGGGTTCGCCGACGACACCGCGCAGATCGAACCCAGCCGCGCGCTCGCGCTTGCCGATTTCGCGCCGCCTCGCACCGGCCCGCTCGATGCCATGCTGCGCTGGGCCTATCGCGTGGGCATTTCGCCGACCCTGCTGGCGTCTCCCCTGCGCAAGCCCGCAAAGCCGCGCCTGCTGGCGACAGTCCAGAGCCCGCTATCGGGCGAAAGCGGGATCGGCGAGCGCGGCGCGGGCATGGCGCTCAGAGCCGGGCATTTCCTCGTCAACGGCGTACGCGCGCCGATCGCGCAGATGGAGTTCGGCCCCGCCGCGCGCCTGACGCCGCCCTTCGCGCGCCGCGTCCATGGGTTCGGCTGGCTGCGCGACCTGTCAGCCTGCGCCCCGCGCGAACAATGCGCCGCGGTGGCGGAGCGTATTCTGGGCGCCTGGCTCGATGCCAATCCGCAAGGGACCAAGGGCCCCGCCTGGACGGTGGAGCGTGCCGGTCAGCGCCTGATCGCGTGGCTGGTGCACGCGCCCTTCCTTCTCGCGGGCGAACAACCCGCGCTGCGCCCGCAATTGCTCGAAGCGATGGTCCAGACCGCGCGCTGGCTCGATCGCCATGTCGAATCGGCGGAAGATCGCTTCGGCGCGCTGACCGGCTGGTGCGCGATCGTGGCTGCCGGCCTGCTGCTGCCCGATGGGCGCGCGCGGCGCGTTTATGGCGAGGCGGGGATGCTGCACGCTCTGGGCGAGGCGGTGAGCGATGATGGCGGCGTGTTGTCGCGCAGCCCGCTCGCGCAGATGGATGCGATCGCTCTGCTGGTCGATCTGACCGCCTGTTACGATGCGGTGGGGCGCACGCCTCCGCCTGCGATCGAGGCGATGCTCGGTCTGCTGGTGCCGCCTCTGTTGGCGCTGCGTCATGGCGATGGCGGGCTTGGATCGTGGCAGGGCGCGGCGGCGACGCCCGCAGCCGCTGTCGAGGCGCTGATCGCGGCAAGCGGTGTGCGCGCCCGTCCGGCGAGGGATTGCCGCCAATGGGGCTATCAGCTGGCGAGCGGCCAGATATCGGGGGGCGCGCGCAGCGTCCTCCAGTTCGACGCCGCCCCGCCGCCGCGCCCGCGCCATGCCCGCTTCGGCTGCGCGTCCACGCTGGCCTTCGAATTCTCGCATGGCGACCAGCGCATCGTGGTCAATTGCGGCGGCGCGGAATTGGCGGGCGGGCAGGTCCCGGTGCGCATCGAACAGGGCCTGCGCGCCACGGCCGCGCATTCGACGCTGGTGCTGGACGATGCCAACAGCACCGCGATCCTGATCAAGGGCCAGATCGGCAAGGGTGTCGAGGAGGTCGATTTCACCCGCTCTCTCGTCGATAGCGGCAAGCGCAAGGCGGAGCGGCTGGAGGCGAGCCATGACGGCTATGCCTCGCGCTTCGGCCTGATTCATCGCCGCATCCTGATGCTGTCGAGCGATGGCGGGGAATTGCGCGGCGAGGATATCCTCGAACCCGCCAAGAAACGCGGCCAGCGCGGCAAGATCGGCTTCGCCATCCGGTTCCACATCGGCCCGCATATCGAGCTGATGCTGGCGGAGGACCGGCGCGGCGCCGGCCTGGCCCTGCCCGATGGCAGCTATTGGCAATTGCGGCTTGGCGGAGTCGAAGGCGAATTGGGTATCGAGGAGAGCCTGTGGGTCGATGGCGAAGGCCGCCCGCAGCCGATCCAGCAATTGGTGGTCGAGGGCCTGACCTCGCGCGGCGGGGGCTCCTTCCCCTGGCTGCTCAAGAAAATGGGATAGATTTTGTGACGGACGTGACGATCAAACGGGCGCTGCTTTCGGTGTCCGACAAGAGCGGATTGGCGGAACTGGGCAAGAGCCTCGCGGCGCGCGGCGTCGAACTGGTGTCGACCGGCGGCACGGCGAAGGCTTTGCGCGATGCCGGGCTCGAGGTGAAGGACGTGTCCGAATTGACCGGCTTTCCCGAGATGATGGACGGGCGCGTCAAGACGCTGCATCCCAAGGTGCATGGCGGCCTGCTCGCCGTGCGCGACGATGCGGATCACGCCGCCGCGATGGAAGCACATGATATCGGCGCGATCGATCTGGTCGTGGTCAATCTCTATCCCTTCGAAGCGACCGTGGCGAAGGGTGCCGAGCGGGACGAAGTGATCGAGAATATCGACATCGGCGGGCCGAGCATGGTGCGCAGCGCCGCGAAGAACCACCGCTACGTCACGATCCTCACCGATCCCGCCGATTACGACACGCTGATCGAGGAATTGGAAACGCAGGACGGCGCGACCGGATACGATTTCCGCAAGCGCATGGCGGCGAAGGCCTTTGCCGCCACCGCATCCTATGACGCGGCGATTTCGCAATGGTTCGCCTATGCCGATCAGGGCGAGATGTTCCCGGCCAAGCGCGCGATGGCGAGCAGTCTCGCGGGCGAATTGCGCTATGGCGAGAATCCGCACCAGAAGGCCGCGCTGTACGTGCCGCAGCGCGTCGTCGCCAAGGGCTTGCCGCAGGCCGAACAGGTCCAGGGCAAGGAGCTTTCCTACAACAATTACAACGACGCCAATGCCGCGCTCGAACTGGCGGCGGAATTCGCGGGTGGCGATCCGGCGGTCGTGATCGTCAAGCACGCCAACCCCTGCGGTGTCGCGCAGCGGGATAATCTGCTCGATGCGTGGAATGCCGCGCTCGAATGCGACAGCGTCTCGGCCTTCGGCGGGATCGTCGCGACCAATGTGCCGCTCGACGGCCCGACTGCCGAGGCGATCTGCCAGATCTTCACCGAAGTCGTCGTCGCCCCCGGTGCGGACGAGGCGGCGCGTGCGGCTTTCGCGAAGAAGAAGAATCTGCGCCTTCTCATCACCGACGGCCTTCCCGATCCGCGCCGCCCCGGCGTCACCCAGGTGGTGATCGCGGGCGGATTATTGGTGCAGACGCGCGACAATGGCGCGATTTCGGAAGAGGATCTCAGGATCGTCACCAAGCGCCAGCCGAGCGAGCAGGAACTGAAGGACTGCCTGTTCGCCTGGACCGTGGCGCGCCACGTCAAGTCGAACGCCATCGTCTATGCCAAGGACGGTGCGACTGCCGGGATCGGCGCGGGCCAGATGAACCGCCGCGATTCCAGCCGCATTGCCGCGATGAAGGCCAGGGAAGCTGCCGAAACCTATGATTGGGCCGAATCGCGCACCAAGGGCAGCGCGGTCGCGTCGGACGCCTTCTTCCCCTTCGCCGATGGCTTGCTGGCAGGGGCGGAAGCGGGCGCGACCGCGATCATCCAGCCGGGCGGCTCGATCCGCGACGAGGATGTCATCGCCGCTGCCGACGAGCACGGATTGGCGATGGTCTTCACCGGGATGCGCCACTTCCGGCACTGATCCCCACCTCTGAGTGACGCGCGGACGACCTGCCGCCCTGACGGGTCGCCTCGCCGCGCGTTCATCAACATTGCAGCTTCGATTAACCGGGTGGCAATCCCGGCGCGTGTACCCACATGGGCAAGACACGAGAAAGATAACCACCATGCCCCTCTTCACCTCCGACCTCTATCGCAATTTCGGCATCGGCTTCCTGCTGGGCGGGATTGCGGTCGCGCTGACCAATCCCGGCCTCGGCCACGCGGTCACCACGCTGTTCGCATGAGACGACACGCTGCCCTCCTCCTCGCTGCGAGCCTGACTCTCGCCGGGTGCGGCGTTGCCAACGCCGCCGAAGGCGTGGTCGCGGCGCCGCAGGCGGAGCGCACCGCCAGGGAAAGCGGCCTCAAGACCGCGATCTTCGCGGGCGGCTGCTTCTGGGGTGTCGAGGGCGTGTTCAGCCATGTGAAGGGCGTGAAAAGCGCGGTCTCGGGCTATCACGGCGGTACGAAGCGTCAGGCGAGCTACGATCTCGTATCGTCGGGCATCACCGACCATGTCGAAGCGGTGAAGGTCACCTACGACCCCTCCGTCATCCGCTACGATCAATTGCTGCGCATCTTCTTCTCGGTCATTGCCGATCCGACGCTGAAGAACCGCCAGGGCCCCGATCGCGGCGCGCATTACGATGCCAAGCTGGTGCCGATGTCGAACGAACAGCTCGCCGTAGCCAGGGCCTATCTCGCGCAGATGACAAAAAGCGGGAAATGGTCGCAGCCGATCGTGACCGATGTGGTGCGCGCAAAGGCCTTCTATCCGGCTGAAACCTATCATCAGGACTTCGCCGCGAAGAATCCGAACCACGGCTATATCCAGCGCTGGGACGCGCCCAAGATCGCGGCGCTCAAGCGGCTCTATCCGGGGGTCTACAGCGCGAGCTTCCAGCGCGACTGAGCAAAGCCGGGCGGAGCGCGCGCGACTTGCAGGCGGGCCTTGTGCAGCTTACGTCTCGCGCATGACGCATCACGACCACGGACATGAAGAACACTCCGGCGACGCGCTGGTCGAGGCCGCGCGCGGATCGCTGACCGAAGCGGGCGAGCAATGGACCGGGATGCGCCAGGCCGTGTTCGAGGAACTCGCGCGCCATGAAATCCCCGCCTCCGCCTACGACATCGCCGACAATCTCTCGCGATCGCGCGGCAAAAGGGTCGCGCCCAACAGCGTCTATCGCATTCTCGACCTGTTCGTGCGCAGCAACCTCGCCAACCGGATCGAGAGCGCCAATGCCTATCTCGTCAACACCCATCCCGGCTGCCGGCACGACTGTATCTTCCTGATCTGCGACGATTGCGGCAAGGCCACGCATCTCGATGACGAGCGCGTAACGGGTGCGCTGCGCGCGGCGGGCCACGATGCGGGCTTCGCCGATGTCCGCCCGGTGGTGGAATTGCGTGGGTTATGCGACAATTGCGCCGCATGACGAAAGGCTGAGCGCGGCTTCACCGCCCGCTCACGAATTGCTCACGCCGCGCCGACAGCTCGCCTTATCGACAGGGCCGGATGGCGGGTCTAAGGGTGAACGTTATGAATTCACCGCCAAAGACCCCCCTGCTCGACACTGTCGATCTTCCCTCCGACCTTCGCCAGCTCAAGAAGGACCAGCTGCGCCAGCTGTCCGACGAATTGCGCAGTGAGATGATCGACGCGGTCAGCACCAGCGGCGGGCATCTCGGCTCGGGGCTCGGCGTGGTCGAGCTGACCGTGGCGATCCATTACGTGTTCGATACCCCGCAGGACAAGCTCGTCTGGGATGTCGGCCACCAATGCTATCCGCACAAGATCCTGACCGGGCGGCGGGACCGTATCCGCACCCTGCGTCAGGGCGGCGGGCTTTCGGGCTTCACCAAAAGGAGCGAGAGCGAATACGACCCCTTCGGCGCGGCGCATTCGAGCACCTCGATCAGCGCGGCGCTCGGCTTTGCCATGGCGAACAAGCTGCAGGACAAGCCCGGTCGCGGCATTGCGGTGATCGGAGACGGCGCGATGAGCGCCGGGATGGCCTACGAGGCGATGAACAACGCCGAACAGGCGGGCAATCGCCTGGTCGTGATCCTCAACGATAACGACATGTCGATCGCGCCGCCCGTGGGCGGCCTCTCCGCCTATCTGGCGCGCATGGTGTCGAGCAGCGAATATCTCGGCCTGCGGACGATGGCCTCGAAGATCGCCAAGAAGCTCGGCCGCCGCGTGTGGGGCGGGCTCGAAAAGGCCGAGGAATATGCGCGCGGCATGGCGACCGGCGGCACCCTGTTCGAGGAACTGGGCTTCTATTATGTCGGCCCGATCGACGGGCATAATCTCGAACACCTCATCCCGGTGCTCGAAAACGTGCGCGACAGCGAACAGGGTCCGGTCCTGATCCATGTCGTGACCACCAAGGGCAAGGGCTATGCCCCTGCCGAAAACAGCGCCGACAAATATCACGGCGTGCCGAAATTCGATGTGGTAACGGGCGAAAAGGCCAAGTCCAAGGCCGGGCCGCCCGCCTATCAGAACGTGTTCGGCGAGACGCTGGCCAAGCTCGCCGAAACCGACGATCGCATCTGCGCCATCACCGCCGCCATGCCTTCGGGCACGGGCGTGGACCTGTTCGCCAAGGCGCATCCCACCCGCGCCTTCGATGTCGGCATCGCCGAACAGCACGGCGTGACCTTCGCAGCGGGTCTCGCCGCACAGGGGATGCGCCCCTTCGCCGCGATCTATTCGACCTTCCTCCAGCGCGCCTACGACCAGGTGGTGCACGACGTGGCGATCCAGAACCTGCCCGTGCGCTTCGCGATCGACCGGGCGGGCCTCGTCGGCGCGGACGGCAGCACCCATGCCGGATCGTTCGACGTGACCTATCTGGCAACGCTGCCGAATTTTGTCGTCATGGCAGCTGCGGACGAGGCGGAGCTGGTCCACATGACCTACACCGCCGCCGAATATGACGACGGGCCGATCGCCTTCCGCTATCCGCGCGGCAACGGCGTGGGCGTGGAGATGCCCGCAACGCCGCAGAAGCTCGAAATCGGCAAGGGCCGCGTGGTGCGGGAAGGATCGAAGGTCGCGATCCTGTCCTTGGGCGCGCGGCTCGAAGAAGCGAAGAAGGCCGCCGACCAGCTGGAGGCCAAGGGGCTCAGCACCACAGTCGCCGACATGCGCTTCGCCAAGCCGCTCGACACCGATCTGATCGAGAAACTGATGCGCAGCCACGAGGTCGTTGTCACGGTCGAGGAAGGCGCCGTGGGTGGCCTCGGCGCACATGTCCTCACCTTCGCCAGCGACACCGGCCTGACGGACAATGGCCTCAAGGTGCGCACCATGCGCCTGCCGGACATGTTCCAGGATCAGGACGATCCGATGAAGCAGTATGACGAGGCGGGCCTCAATGCGCCGCAGATCGTCGATACGGTGCTGGCCGCGCTGCGCTACAATTCGGCAGGCGTGGAAGAGGCGCGGGCTTGAGCGACCTCCTGCGGATCGAGCGCGAAGGGCACGTCACCACCCTAACCCTCGACCGTCCCGATACGATGAACCCGCTCGGGGCGGCGGGCGATGGGGATGAATTCGCCGCCGCCTGCGATGCGATCAACGCCGATATGGGCGTGCGTTGCGTGATCCTTACCGGGGCGGGGCGGGCGTTCAGCGCGGGCGGTGACATCAAGGCGATGAAGGAGAAGACCGGCAATTTCGGCGGCACGGCTCCCGAGATCGCGGATGGGTATCGCAACAACATCCACAAGGTGCTGCGTGCGCTTTACGGATTGCGCGTCCCGCTGATCGCAGCGGTCAACGGGCCTGCCATCGGGCTGGGCTGCGATCTCGCCTGTCTCGCCGATATGCGCCTCGCCAGCGACAAGGCGAAGTTCGGCGTCACTTTCCTCAAGCTCGGGATCATTCCCGGCGATGGCGGGACCTGGATCCTGCCGCGCATCATCGGCGAGGCGCGGGCGGCGGAGCTGTTCTATACCGGCGACCTTATCGATGCGCCGACAGCGGTCAATTGGGGTCTCGTCAGCCGCGTCGTGGAGGCCGAGGCGCTGATGGACGAGGCGCGGGCGCTTGCAGAGAAGGTCGCTGCTATGCCGCCCCATGCCTTGCGACAGGCGAAGACCCTGATGCGGCAGGGGCGCGGAACCAGTTACGACACCGCGCTGGAAATGGCCGCGAATGCGCAGGCGCTGATGCACAGTACGGCGGACCATGCCGAGGGGGTCGATGCGTTGATCGAGAAGCGGCCGCCGCGCTTTACCGGGGCCTGACTTACCCGATCCAGCGCCAGATCCCCGCGGGGATGCCACCCGCGCCGATATGCAGCCAGGTCAAGCCGAGCCATGCGGCGATTCCGACGAGCCAGAGGATCGGGCTGACGCGCACGAGGCCGTTCCAACGCGGCCAATAGCTGGTGCGGCGCTCCCATCCGGTCCAGCTGGTGCCCATCAAAAGCTCTTTCTTCCGGTCCTGCAGACGCGCGCCGACAAGGGCGAGGATCAGGATGGCGAGCGCCACGATCACCGTCCGCCAGCTCCACCACAAGATCAGATGCGCGACGGCCCACAGGGCGAAGCCCCACATCATCGGATGGCGCGTCACCGCGAAGACACCCGCCGGATCGCGCGCCGCCGCCCTGAGCGCGCCGGGCGCGGGGAGGGCGGGATTGCCTTTCAGCGAGCCGAGAAACAGCACCAGAGCAGGTAGGGTGAGCAGCGTGGCGATCGCCCATCCGATCTCGCCGCTGCCGCCCAGATCCGCGCCGGGCGCGGCCTTGAAGGCGAGATACATCCAGATCATGCAGCCCGCCGCAACGAGGCTGTAGAGCCCCCGAAACGCCCCTTCGCCGATCGCACCGACGATAGGGGCGCGCAAGGGATGGGACAGCGCGAAATGCGTGCCGACGAAGGCGATCGAAGCGGCGGCGAGTGAGGTCAACGGGTCCATGGGCCTGTCTCCATTGGTTCCGCGACCCGCCTCCCGGTCAATCGCCGGGAATGTCGATCAGTTCGACCTTGAAGAGCAGCGTCGCGCCGCCCGGAATCGGGCCCTTCCCCTTGGGGCCGTACCCCATATCGGCGGGCACGGCGATTTCGATCGTGTCGCCCACGCCCATCAGCGGAATGGTCTCCTGCCAGGCGGGGATCAGGCGGCCGAGCGGGAAGGTGGCGGGCTCGCCGCGCTGGTAGGAACTGTCGAACACGCCGCCATCGGTGAATTTGCCTTCGTAATGAACGGTCACCGTGTCCGCGACGCTGGGATGCGCGCCGCTGCCGTCGCCCGCGATGCGGCGCCAGCGAAGGCCCCCATCGAGGAAGCGCCAGCCATCCGCCGGTTTCAGTCCCGACAGATAGGCCTGCTGTGCGTTCATCCAGGCGATGTCCTGCGACCGGTCTGGCCCGGATTCAGGCGCGCTCTGGGCGAAGGCCGCATAGCCGCCAACCGCCACGAAGGCGGCGGTGAGAGCGAGGATCGTGGAGCGCATCTCACTCACCAGTCGTAGCCCTTCGGAAGATCGCTGGTGTCGAGATCGCGATAGCGGTCCTTGAGGCGGCTCTGGTGGCTTTCGAGCGGCTGTTCGACCCCGTCGATGAAGACCCGCGTGGGCATGGAGCCGACTTCGAGCGGATCGCCGTCCCACATCACGACATCGCCCATGCCGCCGGGCGCCAGCATCCCGGCCCGACCGGACAATCCGCTGATCTGCGCGGGGACCGATGTGATGGTGGCGAAAGCCTGACCCCAGCTCAGCCCGTCCGCACCCGGCACTCGCGACAAGGCCACGAGATTGCCCGCATACTGGTTGAGATTGCGCGGGTTCTCCATCGCGGCGGCATTGATCGCCACGCGCACGCCCGCCTTGACCATGCGGCCGATATTGGACTGGGTGGAGGCCAGTTCCTCGAAATTGGTCGGCAGATCGTCCAGCCCGTCGGCGATGACCGGCACATTGGCCGCCGCGATCTCGCGGGCGACCAGCCAGCCTTCGCTTGCGCCCACCAATACCATGTCGAGGCGCGGAAAATCGCGCTTCAAAGCCAGCGTGGCGAGGATATCCGAAGCGCGTTCGACCATGACGTAGAGCTGTTGTTCGCCCCGCACCACCGGCACCAAGGCGGCGGCATCGAAGCGGGTCAGGAGCGAATCGTCGCCGCGCTCGGTCTGGTTGTCGGCGAGGCGCGGATCGATCGGCAGATCGTCACCCGTGCGCTGTTCCGCCGGACGCGAGGCCATTCCGGGGATCTGTCCGTCTTCGCCGAACTGGTTCGCTTCGCGCAAAGCGTTGCGGAACAGTGCATGGCTGCTCGCGCGGCTGCCGCCTGCAAGACGCGCCCCGCTTTCACCCAGAGTCACGACCTGGAAAGCGCGGGCCCGCGTGATCGGGTTCATGTCCGCGCCGAGATCGATGATCGATCCCTGCCCGCCGAAGATCGAGCTTGCGGGCATGGTCACGCTCGCCGCGCGGGTCACGCCCGCGGCGCGGTGGACGAGGATGTGCTGCGAATTGGGGTTGATCGCGGGCGCGGCATCGAGCGCGGCGCTGAAGGGCGAGTTGCCCGCATTGGTATCGTTCGATTCGCTGACCGCGCCGACATCCCACAGGCCGAGCGAGGTGACGGTGGCGACGAGGCCGGGGGTGACCCAGCTGCCCGCGCCGTCGATCGTCTCAACGCCAGCAGGAACGGCCACGCCGGTGCCCGCCGCGACCACCCGGCCGCCGCGCACCACGACGGTGGCGTTCTCGACCGGATCGCTGCCGTCGCCGGTCGCGACGGTGGCGTTGGTGATCGCGAAATCCTGCGCGGCGAGAGGCCCGGCAAGCGCAGCGGCGGCACTGGCGAGAAGGAGCGAGACCCTGTTCATTTCACGTCTCCTTCACCCGGCTGGCCGAGCTCGAAATCGCTCACCGGTCGGCGCTTCCTGTCCATCGCGTCGAACATCAGCGCGCCATCCACCCAGACCTTTTCGGGCCGCGAATAGACCGAGAGCGGATCGCCGTTCCACAGCACGACATCGGCCATCTTGCCCGGCTCCAGGCTACCGGTCATCTCTTCGATCCCCATCGCCTTGGCGGCGTTGTAGGTGAACCAGCCGACGACCTCCGCATCGGGAATGTCGATGCCCGCGCGCCGCCCGGCGGCCTGCGCCTTGGCGGCTTCCTGGTTGAGGCGCTGGATACCGTTGGCATCGTCCGAATGGATGACGACGCAGGCCCCCGCCTGCCGCAGGAAGGCCGCGTTTTCTAAGATGCCGTCATAGGCTTCCATCTTGAAACCGTACCAATCGGCCCAGATCGCGCTGCACACGTCGTTTTCGCGCAGCAGATCGCCGATCTTGTAGGCTTCGACCGCGTGGTGGAAGGCGGTGACCTTGTAGCCCATCTCCTTGGCCATATCCATGACGAGTGCCATCTCGTCGGCGCGGTAGCAGTGGTTGTGGATCAGGATGTCGCCGTCGAGCACGCCCTTCAGCGTCTCCTTGCCCAGATCGCGCTTCTTGCCGTCATAGGCCTTCGCATCGAGCCACATCTGGCGATTGACCGCGAAATTGCCCATGCGGGTCGAGGGCATCCGGCCCCTGCCGCCATAGACGCGCTTGGGGTTTTCGCCGCACGCCATTTTCATCCCATAGGGCGCGCCGGGAAACTTCATCCCCTGCACCGTGCGCGAGGATACGTTCTTGAGCGTGACCGAACGCCCGCCGGTGAGGTTGGCGGAGCCGGGCAGGATCTGGAGCGACGTCACGCCGCCATTGGCAAGCGCGCGGGTGAAGCCGGGGTCCTGCGGCCAGACCGAATGTTCGGCCCAGACTTCGGGCGTCATCGGGCTGGTCG
Organism: Qipengyuania pelagi; assembly: GCF_009827295.1. Classification (NCBI taxonomy): domain Bacteria; kingdom Pseudomonadati; phylum Pseudomonadota; class Alphaproteobacteria; order Sphingomonadales; family Erythrobacteraceae; genus Qipengyuania; species Qipengyuania pelagi. The sequence continues at coordinate 395,740 of NZ_WTYD01000002.1, forward strand.
CTTCGTTCCCGTCCGAATGCGCATCGACGCTGGGCGTGGGGTAGTCGCCGAGATGCGAGTGGATGTCGATCACGCCGGGAGTGACGAACTTGCCCGCCCCGTCGATGCGGTCGTATCCCGTGGTCGCGAGCGAGGCATCGCCCACGGCGACGACCTTGCCATCGCGGAAAAGGACGGTGCCGTTGTCGATCCGCTGTCCGCGCCCGTCATAGATCGTCGCGCCGACCAGCGCGGTCGGGCGGCCGGGATAGGCGCGATAGGTGGAGGCGTAGGGTGCCCGGCCATCCGCCGTCATGGACACGCTGGCTGAGGCGGTATCGCTATCGGTTCCGGTCGTGCTGCACCCGGCGAGCGCGGCGGCGGCGAGCAGCCCCAACGCGGCGAGCGGCGTCTTCAGATATCTGGCCATGAAACCCCATTCCCCTGAGCCCCTTTTTCGGGGCCTGAAACAACAGGGCCGGAGCATCGCGCCCCGGCCCCGTATCGGTCAAGTCCGTTCGTCCGTTATGCGACGAATGGCGGCGAGATGCATCAGCGGTTCTGCTCGTGCACGCCCGGCGCCTGCGGATTGGTCGACGGGTGCATACCCGCTTCCTGCGGTTCGAGACCGGCGCCCGCCTGACCTTCCAGGTCGTCGCCGACCGTGTCGTCGCGGATCGTGTCGAGATGCATCAGCTTCTTGATCAGCGGGCTGAGCACCATGACGGCCACGCCGATACCGACCGCATACCAGCCGACAGTCGAATAGACGCCGAGGACGACCTGCTTGCCCGCTTCCTCGCCAACGCCTTCCGCACCGGTCGCCGAAGCGATCAGGCCCGCGGCGAAGTTACCCGTCGCGGAAGCGAAGAACCAGGTGCCCATGATCAGCGAGGCCATGTGCGACGGGGCCAACCGGTTCATGGCCGAGAGACCGACAGGCGACAGGCACAGCTCGCCGGTAGTGTGCAGCAGGTAGATCAGGAAGATGAAGACGACGGGCGTCGGCACGTTCACGCCCACGCTTTCGGCACCCCAGACGAGCACCAAGAAGCCGAGGCCGACCTGGATGATGGCAAGGCCGAACTTGAGCGGTGTCGACGGCTCCTTCCCCTTGCGGGCGAGGGTTTGCCAGACGAACGCGAAGACCGGGGCCAGCAGCACGATGTAGATCGCGTTGACCGACTGGAACATGGAGGCGTTGACGCCCTGCGTATCGACGTGACGATCGGTGAACAGGTTGAGGCTCGACCCGGCCTGTTCGAACAGCGCCCAGAACACGATCGAGGTCAGGATGAGGAACATGGCCGCGAAGATGCGGTCGCGTTCTTCGGGATGCAGCTTGGTGACGGCCGTAAACAGCACGTACAGCACCAGGCCGCCGCCGAACGTGCCGAGGACGTAGCCGACCATTTCCTGATACTGGATCGCGGCCCAGCACAGCAGCACCATGGCGATACCCGCGCCATAGATCGCAAATTCCTTGCCGCCCTTGATCTTGGCCGGATCCTTGGGTTCGCCCTTGCCCATGAGCAGCGGCTTGCCGAGCACGAAGAAAATGAGGCCGATCAGCATCCCGAAGCCGGCGAGGCCGAAACCGTACTGCCAGCCATAGGTCTGGCCGAGATAGCCGCAGATGATCGACGCGGTCGCCGCGCCGACGTTAATCCCCATGTAGAAGATCGTATAGGCCGGGTCGCGGCGCACGTCGGTGCGGGTGTAGAGCTGGCCGACGATGACGGAGATATTGGCCTTGAGGAAGCCCGATCCCACGATGATCAGCGCCAGAGCCATCCAGAAGACGTTGATGACCGGATCGGCCTGCCCGCCATCGCCTTCGAAGGCCATGAAGAAGTGGCCCAGCGTCAGCAGGACGGCGCCGAACAGCACCGCCTTGCGCTGACCGATATAGCGATCGGCCAGATAGCCGCCGACCACGGGCGTGATATAGACCAGCGCGGTGTAGGCGCCGTAGATGATCGAGGCTTCGCTGTCGGTGAAGAGCCAGTGCTGGACGAGATAGAAGATCAGCAGCGCGCGCATCCCGTAATACGAGAAGCGCTCCCACATTTCGGCCATGAACAGCAGGAACAGGCCCTTGGGATGGCCGATCACCTCTTCCTGGGGCCGGGTGACGAGAACCACGCCGCCGATCAGGAAGGATGCCAGCGCGATGACCGCGATCCTGAAAGCCCACATTTCGAATGTGGAACCGAATGTGAAGAATAGCCCTTCGACCATGAGTATCCCGTATCCCTAATCTACCGGAGCGCGTCGCGTCGTTGCGCGGTGGCTCCTCCCCGAAGAGCTGCGCAACCTAACGGGTTCGGCGCGCATGTGAAGCCTTAGTTACAGTGGCAACAGATTTCCTGCGCAGCGAGCCAGACCGGGAAGGTGCCTGCGCTCGCAATTTGCCGTAAAATACATAAAATACGGGAACCTTGCGCGCGACGCTGTATTATGGCACTGATGCAGTTCGCGCGATCGCCATTGGAAATCTTCGATGAACACCCAGTCCAAGCCCGTCTACCTCAAGCTTCGAGACCTGATCGCCGCCGCGATCCTCGATGGGCGCTACCGCGAAGGCGCGATGCTCCCATCGGTGCGCGCGCTGGCTGCCGAACAGGGGGCCAATCCCCTGACGGTCGCGAAAGCCTATCAGCAATTCCAGCAGGATGGCCTCGTCGAAGTGCAGCGCGGCGTGGGCATGTATGTGGTCGAAGGCGCGACCGAGCGGCTGAGAGTGGCCGAGCGGCGCCATTTCATCGAAGAGGAATGGCCCGCGATCCGCGACCGGATCGATCGCCTGGGGCTCGATATGGCGGATCTGCTCTCCCCTGCGTAAAAAGGGTGCGTGAGCAGGGCCGGGAAAAGACGTGTGGTGCAGTGGCACCATCCGGTTTGCCAAGTTCACCCGCAAAGCGTATCAGCGCGGGAAACCGCCAAGGGATGCGCTTGCAAGGCACCCGCGCTGGTGGTTGACGGGTCGCAAGCTTGGATGACGTGGGCGGAGCCGGTCTGGTCCGCTGGGAGCGATAGATGATACGATCCGAATTGTTGAATGCACTTGCCAAGGACAATCCCGGCCTCAAGGCCGAAGAGGTCGAGCAGGTGGTCGATATATTCTTCGACGAAATCGGCCAGCGCCTGGCCGAAGGCGGGCGCGTCGAATTGCGTGGGTTCGGCGCCTTTTCCACGCGTGAGCGCGCAGCACGATCGGGACGCAATCCCCGCACCGGCGAGCAGGTCCAGGTCGCGGCGAAGCGCGTGCCCTATTTCCGCCCCGGCAAGGAAATGCGCCGCGTCCTCAACGACGACGAATAGGCGCGCCACCTTTCCCGAACCTGCGGCCAGCCTGATTGCAGAGCGCGCCCGCCCGCGCTAGGCGAGACGCGCCGGCGGGTGTGGCGGAATGGTAGACGCCAGGGACTTAAAATCCCTTGTCCTTTGGACGTGCGGGTTCGAGTCCCGCCACCCGCACCATGATGCTATGGGCCCTGCGATAGCGTAAATTGCGCATATCCCCCCGCGCTTACTCCATCTTAACCTAGCTTGGTTAGGTGATGGTCGTCTGATCGGCCGCATCTTGCAGGCTGGTGATTTGCGCGAAAACAGGGGCTTGCGGGACGATGGGCTATCCCGAAACGGATTTCGAAGCGGCGGGAGACCACCCGCAGACGCGCGATCAGCGGGGCGCGACGCGCTATACCTCGCTGATTCGCTCGGCGAAGCTCATTTGCGGCTCGGGCGAATTCGTGTGCGTGATTCGCGACGTGTCCGCCACCGGGATCTCGTTGCGCACCTTCCACCGCCTGCCGAGCGGCGACCGGATGGCGCTTGAACTCCCCAATGGGGAAGGGTTCGAATTGCAGAAGGTCCGCTCGGAGGGGCGCGAAGGCAGCTTCACCTTCCTGAATCCGGTTCCGGTCGAAACCCTGATCCGCGAAACGACCAATTACCCCAAACGCCAATTGCGCCTGAATATCGAAATTCCGGTCGAAGTCGCTTGCCTGACCGGGCGCGGCCAGGCGATCACGCGCAACCTCTCGCAACAGGGCGCGTGCCTCGATTGCGACATGCCGCTCGCCATCGCCCAGACCGTCAAGCTGACCGGAAGCGAGCTTCCCGAGATTCGGGCCAAGGTGCGCTGGCGCCGGGCGCCCGAATACGGCCTCGCCTTCGACACGACCTTCTCACTGGCCGATTTCGCGCGCATGGCCGCTTCGATCCAGAGCCCGGTCCTGTTGTCCGAATAAAATCAGGTCCCTCAGTTCGGGCGGCCAGATCAAGCAGGCCGAAAGTCCATCGCCACGCCGTTGATGCAGTGGCGCTTGCCGGTCGGCTTCGGGCCGTCATCGAAAATGTGACCCAGATGCCCGCCGCAATCGGCGCAATGGACTTCGGTGCGCGGATAGCCGAGCTTGAAATCGCGGCTGGTGCCGACCCCGCCGGGCAGCGCGTCCCAGAAGCTCGGCCAGCCCGTTCCGCTGTCGAATTTCGTGCGCGAGGAATAGACCGCGTTGCCGCACCCCGCGCAGGCGAACACACCCTTGCGCTTTTCCTCGTTGAGCGGGCTGGAATAGGGGCGCTCGGTCCCTTCTTGGCGCAGGACGTAGAACTCGGCCTTGGTCAGGCGCTTCTTCCATTCCGCTTCGCTGCGCGCGACGGGGAAGCTCTTGGCCTGCGCCCCGCTGCCGCAGGCGGCGAGGACGGCGGTGGCCGCGCCGGTTCCGAAAAGGCCGAACAGGCCGCGGCGATGCGTGGTGAAGGTTTTGGTCATGGAAGTTACCTTAGGCGAACGGGCCTGAACCGGGGCTTGATCGCCGAAACGCCCGCGGTGATCAGAATGTCGAGACCTGGACTTCCAGCTTGCGGAAGCCATGGACGAAATTCGCCCGCACCCGCTCGACATCGCCCACCACGTCGACGCGCAGGCGACGCTTGTGCATTTCCTCGAGCAGGATCTTCAACTGCAATTCCGCCAGCCGCGCGCCGACGCAGCGATGGATGCCGTATCCGAAGGCGATATGCCGCCGCGCATTGTCGCGGGTGAGGTCGAGCGCATCGGGATCGTCGAACACCTCCTCGTCGCGATTGGCGCTGAGATACCACAGGACCACCTTGTCGCCCTTCCTGATGGTCTGGCCGAACACCTCGGTATCCTCGGTGCAGGTGCGGCGCATATGCGCGAGCGGCGTCTGCAGGCGGAGCATTTCCTGCACCGCATTGGGGATGACCGAGGGGTCTTCCTCGAATTTCCGGCGCTGGTCGGGGTTCTTGTCGAGCTGGTAGACGAAGCCGCTCATCGAATTGCGGGTGGTGTCGTTCCCGCCCACGATCAGCAGCACCAGATTGCCCATAAATTCCTCGGGCCGCATCTGGCTCATCGCCTCGGAATGGATCATCATCGAGATGAGATCGTCGCCCGGCTCCTGGTCCTGCATCCGCTCGGCCCAGAGCGACTGGAAATAGGCGCCCATTTCGTGGAGGATTTCCCAGCGCATCATGTCGAGGTCGCGCACCGAGGCGAGCTCGGTATCGCCCGACCAGTCGGACCAGAAGGTCAGCAGGCGGCGATCCTCCCAGGGAAAGCCGAACAGGATGGCGAGCATTCCCGTCGTCAGCTCGATCGAGACCTCTTCGACCCAATCGAAGGTTTCGCCGTGGGGCAGGCGGTCGAGCACCTCGCCGGTGCGCTGGCGGATCTCGTCCTCCATCGCGGTCATCGCGCTGGGGGTGAATTTCGGCGCCACGGTGCGGCGCTGGCCGGTGTGTTCGGGGCGATCCATCGCGATGAACATCGGCAGCTCGCGCCGATCGACGCCGCTCTCGGCCAGTTCCTCCTCGCTCAGGCGGTTGAGGATGGTGATCCCGCCATATTCCCAGCTCGACGAGAACGTCTCGGGCAGCGCCTCGATATGCTGGATCGCCTTGTGGCCGACGACTGCCCAATAGGGGCCGAAGGGGCTTTCGGGGATGTAGTGCAGCGGCCCCGCCTCGCGCATTTCGCGGAAGATCGGATGCCAGGTGTTTTCGGCGTAGATGTCGCTGCGGCTGACATCCCATTTGTGCGGATGATGCGGGCGATGCTCGGGATGCTGGTCGAAATGCGATTTGAGCGCTTCGTAGGCGCTCGGTTCGCGGCGGACTTGCGGCCGCTGAATGGGGGCGGTGGCCATGGTCTCTCTCCGTCGGCGGCGACTCCCGAGCGGTCGCGCATCTGAGGAACGCATCCTGCCGCAACTGACATCGGTGTCAACAGGGTTGCGATTGAAAACCCAACCCGGTCACAAAGCGGTCAGGCGGCAGGCGCGCGCTTCCTTTTTGGCTTGCGCCCAGCGGGCCCCGATTTCATCACTTTGCGCCGGAACAGGCGCGCGCCGATCCGCACGAAAATCGCGACCCACATGACCTGCCATACGAGCGCCAGCAGATGCGGCCACAAGGCCGCCGATTGCGCCGCGCGGCCTACCATCGCGTAAGGCGAGGAGAGCGGGAAGATACAGGCGAACAGCTCCATCGGCGATCCGATATCGGTCATCGCGAACGTGGCGAGGAAGAACACGGCGAGCTGCGCGATGGTGGCGGGCATGGACAGGGTCTGCACGTCGCGCACTGTCGCCGCCATCGAGCCAACGGTCAGGAAGATCGACCCGATCAACAGATAGGCGAGCGCGAAATAGACCACGAACAGCGCGACGAAGAGCGGCCAGCCGACTGCGGGTGCCACCAGCGCAGGGATCGCCGCCCCGCCGAGCAGGATCGCGACCCCAGCAATCGCGCCCCACACCGCCAGCCCCACGAAGCTGACGCCGAGCATGGCGAACAATTTGCCCACGAACACCGCATCCATGGGAATCGCGGCGGCAAGGATCTCGATGATCTTGTTGGCCTTCTCCTCGACGAGGTTGGACAGCACCATCCCGGCCAGCAGCATGGTCAGCAAGAACAGCAGGGTGATCCCGGCGGTGGCGGTCCCGGTCTGCGCGGTGCGCGCGCTGGCGACGCTGGTGCTGGTGGGATCGAGTGCGATTTCGGGATAGGTCGCGCTGTCGCCTTGCGCGCGCGCCGCCAACAGGGCGACGCGACCGCGCCAGCGTTCGATCTGGTCCGCTGTCCCGGTGAGGCGCGGGGCGGCGAGCGATCCGGTCAGAACCGCACCGAAATTGCGTGTCTTATCGGTCAGCAACGCGCGCGGATCGGGCGCATCTTCTGCCCGGACCGCTTCGACGATGGGCAGGTCGACCAGCGGGGACAGCTCGGCATAGGCGCGGCGCAGATCGGTGGTTTCCTGCGGTGACAGGATCACGGCCAGCCGGGGCGGTTCGGCGCTGCCCGCCGCCTTCGCGCCGAGCATTCCCGCGCCGAGGCTGATTCCTCCGAAGAAGACCGGCCCGAGCAGGAACAGCAGGAAGGCCTTGCTGAACAGGATCGCGCGCATGTCGCGCCGGGCGATCACCCAGGCGGCCTGCCAGAGCGAGAGGCGCGAGGCGGTCATGGCTGCACCTCGTCCTTCATCGCCTTCGCCGCCGCGGCGCCTGCGATTTCGACGAAGGCGTCATGCAGCCCCGCGCGTTCGATGGAAAGCGACAGCACCCCTGCCTCGCCTTCGATGAGGCGTTTCAGCAGCGCCTCGATCCCGCCCGCAGGCAGAGGGAAATACCAGAAATGGCTGCCATCTTTCCTGGGCCCGTCCTTCTTGGGATCGTGCCGCGCGTCAGCGGGCAGCGCGGTGCGCCATTCCCCCTCCGCACGGCGCGTTTCCAGCCGCACCTGCGCCGGAATCCGATCGCGCGCGGCGTCGACCGAGCCCGCATAGGGCACTTTGCCCCCCGCGATGATCGCGACATCGTCGCACAATCGCTCGGCATGGTGGATCACATGAGTCGAGAAGATCACGGTGACACCGTCAGAGGCGAGGGCGCGGATCATCGTTTCGAGCTTGCCCTGATTGATCGCGTCCAAGCCGCTGAACGGCTCGTCGAGCACCACGAGGCGGGGGCGGTGGACCAGCGTGCCGAGCAGCTGGACGGTCTGCGCCATGCCCTTCGACAATTGCCGGATCTGGCGCTCGACCGCGTGGCCGAGCCCGTGCGCCTCCATCAGGTCGCGTCCGCGCCTGCGCCCTTCGTCCAGCGGCAGGCCGCGCAAGGCGCCCATGAAGGCGATCGCCTCGTCGCATTTCATCGCCGGATAGAGGCCGCGCTCTTCGGGAAGATAGCCGATCAGGCGCGCGATATCGTGCGGGCGGTCATGGCCGAAGATGCGCCTGATGCCTTCGTCCGGCTCGATGATGCCGAGCAACATTCGCAGGGTCGTCGTCTTGCCCGCACCGTTCGGGCCGAGAATGCCGTAGATGGCGCCCTCGGGCACAGAGAGGTCGATCCCATCCACCGCCAGCGTATCATCGAAGCGCTTGACGAGGCCGCTTGCTTCGATCGCCAAAGTCTCGTGCCTGGGAGTTTGCGCTTGGGTTGCCATCCGGGTGCAGGTAACCGGCACGCGTGAACCGGAGCAACAGCAGATTGGTTAACGCCGCGTCTTTTCAGGAGGATCTGCGCGCCGAAGCAAGCGCGCTGGGCTTTGCCGCCTGCGGCTTCGCGAGCGCGGCGACCGATCCTTTGAATGGAGAGCGGCTGGAGGAGTGGCTGGGCGACGGGCGCCATGGCTCGATGGAATGGATGGAGGCGCGGAAGCACCAGCGCGCCTCCCCGCAAGGCCTCTGGCCCGACGCGCGCAGCGTGATCGCCCTCGGCATGAGCTATGCGCCCGATGGCGATCCGCTGGCTCTGGAGGGCGATGCCGAAGCCGCGCGCATCTCCGTCTATGCGCGGGGGCGCGACTATCACGACGTCGTTAAGAAGGCGCTGAAGGCGCTCGCCCGCTGGATGATCGCGCGCGAGCCGGAGAGCGAATTGAAGGTCTTCGTCGACACCGCGCCGGTGATGGAGAAACCGCTGGGGCAGGCGGCGGGGATCGGCTGGCAGGGCAAGCACACCAATCTGGTCAGCCGCGATCACGGCAGCTGGCTGTTTCTGGGCGCGATCTACACGACGCTCGATCTCGCGCCCGATCCATCGGGGCGCGACCTTTGCGGATCGTGCCGAAAATGTCAGGATGCCTGCCCGACCGACGCCTTTCCCGCGCCCTACCGCCTCGATGCGCGGCGTTGCATTTCCTATCTGACCATCGAGCACAAGGGCCCGGTGGCCGAAGAATTCCGCGCGGCGCTCGGCAACCGGATCTATGGCTGCGACGATTGCCTGGCGGTCTGTCCCTGGAACAAGTTCGCCGAGACTGCGCACCGCCCTCTCAAACTCGCCCCGCGCGAGGAGCTGGTGGCCCCGCGCCTCGCCCAGTTCCTCCAATTCGACGATGCGGGCTTCCGGCAATTCTTCTCCGGTTCCCCCATCAAGCGGATCGGGCGCGACCGGTTCGTGCGCAATTGCCTCTATGCGGCGGGAAACAGCGCCAATGCGGACTTGCTGGGGCAGGTCGAGCGCTTACGCGGCGATCCCGATCCGGTGGTGCGCGACGCGGCGGACTGGGCCGCCGCGCGGCTCAGAGCAGTTCCTTGAGCGGGACCGTATCGTCCGCCAGCAGCTCCGGTTCGATCTCGGCCCGCGCTTCGATCAGTTTCCTGCCCTGCACGTAATCCTTGACCCGATTGACGCAGTCGAGCGCGATCACCCGGCCTTCCTTCAGATAGACGACCGAGAAGCTGCGCGCTTCGGGATCGCCGCGCAGCACCGCCTCGTCATGGTCGAGCGAAAGGCCGACGGTCTGCAATTTGAGATCGTACTGGTTCGACCAGAACCATGGCACCGCTTCATAAGGCTGCTTGTCGCCCATGATCGCCTTCGCGGCGCAGGTCGCCATGTCGTGGGCGTTCTGCACCGATTCCAGGCGGATCACGGCATTGTCGGCGAACGGGTTTGCATGGGCCGCGCAGTCGCCGATGGCATAGATATCGTCCACGCTGGTGCGGCAATATGCGTCGACATCGACGCCGTTCGATCCCGCCGCGCCCGCGCCGATCAGCGGGCCGACCGAGGGGACGATGCCGATCCCGACCACCACGATATCGCAGGCGATCGCCTCGCCCTTGTCGGTGATGACGGCCGCGACTCGCCCGTCCTTGCCCTCGATCCGTTCGACCGCGGTTTCCAGCCGCAGATCGACGCCCTGGCTTCGGTGTTCCGCTGCGTAAAAGGCGCTCAACTCCTCGCCCGCGACGCGATTCAGGACGCGGCGCTGCGCCTCGAGAATCGTGACCTCGCAATCGAGCTTGCGCAGAACCGCCGCTGCTTCGAGGCCGATATAACCCCCACCGATCACCACGGCGCGGCGCGCGCCGATTTCGAGATCGGCGCGAATGGCATCGACGTCCATGCGGTGGCGCACCGAATGGATGCCCGCGAGGTCCGATCCGGGGCAGGACAGGCGGCGCGGATCGCCCCCGCCCGCCCAGATCAGCTTGCGGTATCCGATCCGGCGTCCGTCTCCTAGGACCACCTCGCGCGCCATCGCATCGACTTCGGACACGTTGACGCCCAGCTCGACCGCGACGCCCTTGTCCTCCCAGAAGGAGGGCGGGCGGATCAGGATGCGGTCCAGCGGCTTGTCGCCCGCGAGATATTCCTTCGAAAGCGGCGGGCGCTCGTAAGGCGGGGTGCGATCGCGGCTGAGCATGAGGATCGTGTCCTCGTGCCCCTGCTGGCGCAGCGCGATGGCGGCCTGCGCCCCGCCATGCCCCGAACCCACGATGACGATATCGGCTCTCTCCATGCGGGCGGGGATTGCCGTTTGCACGCGCGCGGTCAAGCCGTGCCTATCGTCCCAGAAGGTTGCGGGCCATGCTGGCGATCTGGGCGAGGGCGGCGGGCGCGACCGGAGTCTGGGCGTGGGCGCGGTTCACCATGGTGCGGAACTGCCGCACCGCGACCTGATTCTCGCCCGTCCATTTCTCGATCATCGCCGGCATATCGTCCTTGGCGCCTTTCCTGCGCGAGAGGCGGCGGAGGAAGTCGATCCGCATCTGCTGGAAATCGCGGGCGAGACCCGCGACCAGCAGCCGTTCCCACACATCCGACGGGTTCATCATCGCCGCCGTCGCCTGCGCCCAGTCGAGGCCGAGCGCCGCGCCCAGTTCGGTGAAGGCGCGCGTCAGCGAACAGGTCTCGATCTCCTGATCGCGGGCGAGCTTGGCGAGGCCGACCGCGCCGTCCATTTCGAACAGATGCGCGACGCGGGCCGCCAGCGGGGCGGGCGCGCCGATCGCGGCCATGTCGTCGATCAGCTTGTCGGATTGCTGGCGGGTTTCCTCGGCGAGGAGGTTCTCGGTCTCCTCGCTCAGGCGGTGGACGCCTGGGCTGAGTTCGTCGAGGACCGCGCCGAAATCGCCGCTGCCCACGCCCGCGCCGATCAGGTCGGCCATCTGGATGCGCAGGCCGCGCGCCGCTTGGTCGAACAGCCGCAGCCGCGCGCTTTCGGGCATCTCGGCCGCGTCGATTTCAGACCAGAGCGCCTCCATGTCGAACAATCGGGTCGCGACGACGAAGGCCGCCGCCACCTGGTCGAGCGTGGCGCCTTCCTCTTCGGCGAGTTCGAAGGGATGGACCATCCCCATGCGGTTCACGATCCGGTTGGCAAGCTTCGTCGCCACCAGTTCGCGCCGCAGCCGGTGGCCGAGGATTTCCTCGCGATACTTTTTCTGCATCGGCTCGGGAAAGGCGGCGAGCAGCATCGGCTCGAGCGCCTCGTCGTGCGAAAGCGGGCTCTTCTCGATCGCGTCCTGCAAGACGAGCTTGGTCGAGGAGAGGAGGACGGCCAATTCGGGCCGCGTCAGGCCCAGCCCCTCGCTCGCGCGGCGGCCAAGCGTCTCGTCGTCGGCAAGGCCTTCGGTGCGCCGGTCGAGATTGCCGCCCTCTTCCAGCTTCTCGATCAGGCGCAATTGCGCTTCGGCGGCGCGCGAACCACCGGTTTCGGCGATCGACAAAGCGAGCGCCTGCATCCGGTTGTCCTCGAGAACCAGCTCGGCGACCTCGTCGGTCATCTGTTCGAGCAGGGCGTTGCGCTTCGCTTCGGACAATTTGCCCGCCCGCCGCGCCGCGGCCAGCGCGATCTTGATATTGACCTCGTTGTCCGAACAATCGACGCCCGCCGAATTGTCGATGAAGTCGGTGTTGATGCGTCCGCCAGCCCCTTCATTTCCGGTGAGCGCGAATTCGATCCGCCCCGCCTGCGTCACGCCCAGATTGGCGCCTTCGCCGATGACCTTCGCGCGCACCTCGCCCGCATCCACGCGCACCGCATCGTTGGCGGGATCGCCGACCTGTACGTTGTTCTCGCGTTCGGCCTTGATGTAGGTCCCGATGCCGCCGAACCAGATGAGATCGACCTGCGCCTTGAGGATCGCGGAGATGACCGCGTCGGGCTCGTGCGTCGCTTCTTTGAGGCCCAGCGTCTTCTGCGCGGTCTTCGAAAGGGTTATGGTCTTCGCATCGCGCCGGAACACCCCGCCGCCGCGCGAAATCAGCTTGGCGTCGTAATCCTCCCAGCTCGAGCGCGGCAGGTCGAAGAGGCGCTGGCGCTCCTTGAAGCTGGCCTTGGGATCGGGATCGGGATCGATGAAGATGTGACGGTGGTCGAAGGCGGCGACCAGCTTGATCGCCTGCGACAGCAGCATCCCATTGCCGAACACGTCGCCCGACATATCGCCGCACCCGACCACCTCGATCGGTTCGCTCTGCACGTCGACGCCCATTTCGCGGAAATGCCGCTGGACCGAGACCCAGGCGCCCTTGGCGGTGATCCCCATCGCCTTGTGGTCGTACCCGTTGGAGCCGCCGCTGGCGAAGGCATCGTCGAGCCAGAAGTCGCGGCTCTGCGCGATGCCGTTGGCGACGTCAGAGAAGCGCGCCGTGCCCTTGTCCGCCGCGACCACGAAATAGGGATCGTCGCCATCGAGGATTTCGACCGCTTCGGGATGGACCACCGTCTCGTCGACGATATTGTCGGTGACCGACAGCAGCGTGCGGATGAAGACTTCGTAGCTGGCCTGGCCTTCCGCCGCCCAGCCATCGCGGTCGATCACAGGATCGGGCAATTGCTTGGGGTAGAAGCCGCCCTTGGCCCCCGTCGGCACGATGACCGCGTTCTTCACGCGCTGCGCCTTCATCAGGCCGAGGATCTCGGTGCGGAAATCGTCGCGCCGGTCGGACCAGCGCAGGCCGCCGCGCGCCACCGCCCCGCTGCGCAGGTGAATCCCCTCGACCCGACGCGAATAGACGAAGATCTCGCGCCAGGGGACCGGCTTGGGCAGGTTGGGGACGAGCTTGGAATCGATCTTGAACGCCAGCGCCTCCTGCGCGGCAGGCGCGAAGGCGTTGGTGCGAAGGATCGCATCGACCAGCGCGCGATAGAGGCGCAAAAGGCGGTCGTCATTGATCGCCTGCACCTTGCCCAGCCCGCGCTTGATCGCGGCTTCGGCAGCGGCGATCGCCTCTTCGCGCCCCGCACCGAATGCGGGATCGTGGCGCGCGGTGAACAGCGCGATCAGCGCGCGGGTGACGTCGGAGGCGCCGCTCAGCGCATCGACCACCGTATAGATCGTGAAGCCCATGCCGGTCTGGCGCAGATAGCGATAGAAGGCGCGCAGCCAGTTCGCCTCGCGCGCGGTCAGGCCGGTTTCGGCGACCAGGCGGTTGAAGCAGTCGTTCTCCGCCTCGCCGTTTAGGACAGCGGCGATCGCATCCTCGATCGTCTCGGCACGTTCGACCAGCGCATCCGCCTCGACCGCCGGATTGAGGCGGAGCGTGAAGTCGTGGATCGTCCCGAGCTTTCCCTCGTCGAGCGAGGTCGGCATTTCGGACTGGACGTGGAAGCCGAAATTCTCGAGCGCCGGGACCGCGTCCGACAGGGGCAGGCTGCCTTCGGCCTGATACAGTTTGAGGCGCAGCGCGTGGGCCGTGCCGCTGGGATCGCGATAGAGGCGGGCGCCGCGCTGGCGGCCATGCTCGTCCCCGCCCTGTTCGCCGAGCGCGTGATGGCCCAGCCCGCGCAGGCGCAGGATGTCGAGCGCGGCTTCCTGGGCGCCGAAGCGGCCGCGATAGGGAGTCGGAAAGGCTTCGGCGAAGCGCAGGGCGATCGCGGCGGCGCGACTGCCCTCGAGGTGCGTGGCGAGTTCGGTCTCGACCGCCTCGGTCCAGCCGCGCAGCATCGTCTGCAACTGATCGTCGAGCGCCTTGGCGTCGAAATTCGCCGCGCCATCGCGAATGTCGAGCACGAAGCGCAGCATGGCGAGGTTGCCGCCCTCGACCTCAAGGCTCCAGTCGAGCATCCGGGCCTCGGCGCCGGTTTCCAGCAAGGCCTGGATTTCGAGGCGAACCTGCGTCGCCAGCATGTCGCGTGGCAACCAGACGAAGGCGAAGAGATGGCGCGACAAAGGCGCTTCGACCAGAGCGAGGCGGGGGCGCGGGCGATCGACCAGCGCCATCATATTGGTGGCGATGCGCTCCACATCCTTTTCGGCGAACCCGACGAGGAGGTCGTGTGGCAGCGCGGTGAGGGCATGGACCAGCGCCTTGCCGGCATGGCCCCCGTAATCGAAATCGAGCCGTTCCGCGATCGAGGCGAGCAGGTCCTTGAGGCGCGGCACCGAGCGCGGCGGTGCGGCCAAGGCTGCGCTGGTCCAGACCCCCGCATGGATCGAGAGCGCGGCGACCTTTTTGCCCGCCTTGCCCGCTTCCCAGCGCGGGACGATGAACAGGTCGAGCGGCACGCGGCGATGGACGTTGGCGACGCGGTTCGCCTTGATGATCAGCGGGACGCGGGTGTTCTGCTTGTCCTCGAACCAGGCGAAGGCGCGTTCGTAGGAATTTTCCGCCAGCAGCTCGCGCGCGCTCTTGCGGCAGATGCCGAGCGCGTCCTCGACGTCGCCGCCGCGGGTGCGAACCATGTGGCCGAGCTGGGTGAGCATCCCTTCGTTGAGCCAGCGCAGCACCTCCGCGCCCTGTTCGCCTTCCGGGCCCTCGCTCTCGATCGCATCCGCATCGGCGCGCATGGCGGCCTGCAATTTCGGCCAGTCCTGCACCGCGGCGCGCACGTCGCCCAGCGTTTCCTTGAGGCTCGCGAGCAATTCGCGGCGCTGGCGGGCATCGACGCGCGAGGTCTCGATATAGATCATCGATTCGTAGAAGGCGTCGTCGGGATCGCTATCGAGAATGGTTTCGAGGCGGCGATCCTGCGCGCGCTCCACGGGCACGACGGGGTGGACCAGCCGGTCGATCGAAAGCCCGGCGGCGGCGATGGCGGCGGCGGTGGAATCGACGAGGAAGGGCATGTCGTCATTGACGATGGCGATGCGCATGAAGCGCCGCTCCTCGCTCAGGGATTCGAGCGCGATCGCGGAGCGGTTCATTTCGCGCGCGGCCCCTGCTTCGAGAACGAATCGCGCGGCCTCGTGCAGGCGGTCCTTGTCCATGGGGTCATCGCCCGGAAGCAGCGAATCGCGCATCCGGCCTGCCAGTCTATCGACCAGCTTGGAATCGATGGCGGGCGCCTGCCCGTCGGTTTGTTGCGGGGCGGCTTGCTTGGAACCCATAGAACCTCTCGGCGGGCGGGCCGAAAACGGCTGCCCGATCTCTCCTGACGCGCTCTCTCCAGCGCGGGTTTACGTAGCGGCCCCTAGGCCTCTCCGAACCGCGCCGCAAGCGTGTCCGACATAGAGAGTCAGGCGGTCAGCGCGCCCATTGCGAGCGCGAGTGAGTGGGTGCGCGCCTCGGGGTCAAAGGTCGCCCCGCCGAAGACGACCTCGTCGGCGCCGGTGCGCGCGATGAAGGCGTTGACCTGGCTCGCAACCTCGTCCGGCGTGCCGATCGCGCTCGCCTGGCCGACATGGTCGACGATGGCGCGGGCGCGCGGGTCGAGCGAGGCGCGATAGTCGGGCAAAGGCGGGGGCAGCTTGCCGGGCTTGCCCGTGCGCAGGCGGACGAAGGATTGCAGCTGCGAACTGGCGAGCATTTCGGCTTCCGCCGTGCTATCGGCGCAGAACAGGTTCATCGCCACCATGACGTGCGGTTTGTCGAGCGCCTCGCTGGGTTCAAAGGTGCGCCGGTATATTTCCAGCGCGCCGTCGAGATGGTCGGGCGCGAAATGGCTGGCAAAGGCGTAAGGCAGGCCGAGCCGCGCGGCGAGCTGCGCGCCGAACAGGCTCGATCCCAGCATCCACATCTCGACATCGGAACCATGGCCGGGCGTGGCGCGGATCGCGGTCTCGTCCTCGGCACTCAGGAAGGCGCGCAGTTCGACCACGTCATGCGGGAACATCTCGGCGGCGCGGTGCAGATCCTTGCGCAGGGCACGCTGCAATTCCGGCCCTGCGCCCGGCGCCCTGCCGAGGCCGAGATCGACCCGGCCGGGAAACAGCGCGGCGAGCGTGCCGAACTGTTCGGCGATCTGGAAGGGCGTGTGGTTGGGCAGCATGATCCCGCCCGATCCGATGCGGATCGTGCTGGTGGCATTCGCGATATGCGCGAGCACGACCGAGGTTGCACCGCCCGCGATCCCGTCCATCGCGTGGTGCTCGGCCACCCAGAACCGCTTGCACCCCGCCTGTTCGGCGGCGACCGCCAGCTTGGTAGCGGCGGCGAGAGCGTCCGAAACCGTGCCGCCTTCGCGCACGGGGACAAGATCGAGAACGGAATAATCGGTCATCGCCCGCTCGGCCCCTCCTGCTGCGCGCCCCCGTCGAGCCGGGTCAGATAGGTGCGGGCGCGCCCAGCCTCGACGCTGTCGGGCGCCACTTCGATCACGGAGGCGAAGCTGGCGCGCGCCTGGTCTTCGCGGCCTGCCATGGCGGCGATGACGCCGGCTTCCAGCCCGATCGCGGGATCGCGCGGGGCGAGCGTGGCGGCGTATTCGATATGGCGTTGCGCCTCGCCCAAGCGTTCCAGCCGCCGCGCCAGAGTGGCCGACAACAGCCAGGCTTGCGCGTTCGAGGGATCGGCGTCGCGCGCCGCGGCGAGCGCGGCAACGGCATCCGGCGCCCGGCCCGCGGCGACCAAAGCGCGGGCGAGATCGGTGTTGAGTCCGGCGGTCAGCGCGGGATCGGCGGCGCTGTCCGCATCCATGATTGCGCGTTCGAAGGCGGGTACGGCCAGATCGGCCTGGCCCTGTGCCAGCGCGGCATGGCCGCTCATGCCCGACAGTCGGGCGCGATAGGCGGGATTGGTAGCGGGTGCCGCCTCGCGTGCATTATCGAAGGCCTCGCGCGCATCGGCGAAACGGTCCTGCCTGACAAGCGACAGACCGAGGCAATGCAGGGCGAGCGCGCGGTCTTCGGGCGTGGCGGTTTCCAGCCACGCACGGGCGAACGCCTCGCCCGTTTCCGCGTCCTGCGCCGCGCTGGCGAGGCATTCCGAAAGGCGCGAGGGCGCGGCGGCGTTCTGCGCTGCGACGCTTGCCGTCGCCTGTCGCTCGCGCTCGGCGGTCTGGCGGCGTTGTTCGGCGACTTCGGGCGGGGTGATCGGCTCCGAGACGTTCGGATTGGGTCCGACCTGGGCCAGCATGAGCGAGAGGATGGATGTGATCATCGGGGCGGGTCCGATCGTCAGGAAGGGGAAGGCGCGGCGAGATCGCCGATGACGCGCAGCAGCAGGGCGATATCCTGCGGGCGCGAGAGGCGGTGGTCGCCATCCTTAACCAGCGTCACCTGTATGTCGTCCGAACGCAATCTGTCGGCGAGGCGCAGGGCGATCTCCCACGGCACGTCGGCATCGCGCTGGCCGTGGATCAGGCGCGCGGGGCTATCGAGCGCGATGGCACCATCGAGGCGGCACAAGGCCTGCGCGTCGCGATAGAAGCCGGGATGGGTCGGCGTCGGGTCGGGGCCGTAGGGATTGTCCTCGAACACGGTCTCGCCGCGCTCGAGTTGTGCCTTCTGGTCGGCGTCCAATCCCCATTCGGTGAAATCCGGCGCGGCGGCGATCCCGACGAGGCCTGCGATCCGATCCCCCAGCGCCTCGGCCATCAGCAGCATCAGCCAGCCGCCCATCGACGATCCGATGAGGATCACATCGCCCGCGATCCGATCCTCGACCAGCGCCACCACCTCGTCGCGCCAGCGGGACAAGGTTCCGTCCGCGAACGCGCCGTCACTCTGGCCGCAGCCGGAATAATCGAGCAGCAGGCATTCGCGCCCCGTCTCGCGCGCCCAGTCGATCAGCGCAGTCGCCTTGCTGCCCGCCATGTCGGACATATAGCCGGGCAGAAACACCAGGGCCGGGCCGTTTCCGGGAATGTGCCGATAGGCGATGCGCCGTCCCTGGGGTCCGTCGAAATACTCGGTCAATACGCTCATCCCGTCCATCTCGGGACGAGGGCGAGGCAATGCAAGCGCCCGGCCCGCCCGCGATCACTCCCGCAGAAAGATGTCCTCGATCGCGAGGCCGAAAATATCGGCGATGCGGAAGGCGAGCGGGAGCGAGGGGTCGTAGCGGCCCGTCTCGATCGCGTTGACGCTCTGGCGGCTGACCTCCAGCCGCTCGGCAAGGTCCTGCTGGCTCCAGTCGCGTTCGGCGCGCAGCACCTTGAGGCGGTTCTTCACCGGACCTCTCCCCACGAACCATAGGCGATCTTGTTGGCGAACGCGCCGAGGCCCAGCCCGAAGCACCAGATGGTCGGCCACCAGAAGGCGGCGACATGGGGCACGAAGCCGTAGGTTTCGAGAAATCCCCATACCGCCGCGCAGGTCAGCGCGATGCCGGTGCCGATCAGGCCCTGGCGGATATGGAGCAGGCGCATGAATTCGTCCTTCTCCTCGACGATCAGCGCGCCGAACACCCACACCACGCCCGCGAAGGCGAGGCCGGGCAGCACGGCGAGGATGACGGCCGGAGCCCCCGTCAGGCCGTGATCCTCGATGAGGATCTCGGCGGCGAAGAGGCTGACGAGGTAAAAGGCCATCAGACCCCCGATGCGCAGAAAATAGCGTTGCGAGGCGGCGGGCTTGGTCGACCCGGCGCGCGCGCCCGCGAACAAAGCGAGCGCGATCAGCGAGACCGGAAGGATCGCGAGGATCCAGGCCGTCTCGCGCTCGATCGCGGATGTTTCGGCGAGCATCAGGATAGAAAGGGCCGACAGGAGCGCCGAGATCGCGAAGCCGATCCGCACCGGCTTTGACCGGGTGGCCATGTCAGCGCTCGGCTTTGACGGCGCGCCCGCAAACGCGCGACCGGCCCAGCCATGCCTGCGGGAACAGCGCCAGGAGCGCGAGCGGTGCGAACTGCGCCAGTCTCTCCGGCACGACATCCACGATGGCGAGGAGGGCGATTCCGATCATCGCGGCGGCGAGCAAAAGGGCGGAGCGTGTGGTCGTCATGGCAAGGGTCCTTTTCTGTGTGTCAATGACGCTTTACGTCCGACTGTAGTTATTGTCAAGCTCACTTTCCATAATGGCGCGTTCCCTTGTCGTGGCGCGTATCTGCGTCTCGGCGCGCATCGGTCTTGATCCTGTCACGAAGCGGGTCCACGCCCCGCCATCGAGGAGATCGCCACTATGTTCCCGACCGAACCGCCCGCCGCCGCCCTGCTTCCCGCGCTCGACCGTCGCCATGTCCTGAAAGGGGGCATTCTGGCGGCAGGCGCGCTGTCGGCACCGCTTTCCGCCCAGCTGAGCGCCCAGCGCGGTTTCACCCATGGCGTCGCCAGTGGCGAGCCGGGGGCGGACGGTGTCCTGCTGTGGACGCGCTTCGTCGCGGGTCAGGATACGCAGCTGGACTGGCGGGTGATGGAGGCGGACGCGAATCGCCGCGTGGTCGCCGAAGGGCGCGCTACCGCCTCCCCGACCAGCGATTTCTGCTGCAAGGCGCAGGTTACCGGGCTCGATCCGGGCAAGTGGTATTATTACCGCTTCACCGCGCCCGACGGGACGCAGTCCGACGAAGGCCGCACGCGGACTCTGCCCGTGGGGCCGACATCGCGCTTCCGCATGGCGGTGTTCTCGTGTTCGAACATGGGCTTCGGCTGGTTCAACGCCTATGCCCATGCGGCGGAATCGAACCAGTTCGACTGCGCGCTGCATCTGGGCGATTATTTCTACGAATACGGGCCGGGGACCTACGACAATCCCGATTTCGCCATGCGCCAGCCCGATCCGCCACGCGAGATCGTGGCGCTGGCCGATTACCGGATGCGCTATGCCCAGTATCGCAGCGATCGCGATCTCCAGCGGCTGCATCAGGTCTATCCGATGATTTCGGGCTGGGACGACCACGAAAGCGCGAATGACAGCTGGAAGGGTGGGGCGCAAAACCACCAGCCGGAAACCGAAGGGCCGTGGAGCGTCCGCAAGGCAGCGGCGATGCGCGCCTATCGCGAATGGATGCCGGTGTCGGACGCGCCCTGGGCGGCCTACGAGATCGGCGATCTCGCCACGCTGTTCCGCCTGGAAACCCGGCTGGAGGCGCGTTCCGAACAGTTCGATTACGCCTCGATCCTGTCAGGCAAGGTAACACCCGAAAGCGCGTCGGCGGCGCTCGTGGCGTTCCGCGGCGGTGTCTATAATGATCCCGCGCGCGAAATGCTCGGCGCGCGGCAACAGGCCTGGCTTGCCGAAGGGCTGATGCGCTCGGCGCGGGCGGGCAAGCCGTGGCAGGTCCTCGTCCAGCAGGTGCTGATGGGCAAGCTCGCCACCGCGCCGCGCCTTGCCGAAAACCTCCCGTCCGACATGGCCGAGCGCACGCGCCGCTATGTCGAGGCGGGCGCAATGGCCTCGCGCAACGAATTGCCGCTCAACCTCGACGCGTGGGACGGCTATCCCGCCGCGCGCGAGCGGGTGCTGCGCGCCGCGCTCGAAGCGGATGCCAACCTGGTCAGCCTGGCGGGCGATACCCATAACGCCTGGGCCTTCGATCTTACGCAGGACGGGGCGCAGGTGGGCGTCGAATTCGGCGGCCAGTCGGTCACCTCGCCGGGGCTTGAGAACTACGTAACTTACGTGCCGACAGCCGAGTTGGAGCGCGAGACCGTACGCTTCAATCCCGAGCTGCAATGGATGGACGCGTCGCATCGCGGCTACATGGCGGTGGAACTGACGCCGGGCAGCGCGACCAGCGAATATCGCCTGATGGGCGCGAAGCGGAGAGGGACCACGCTGGCTGGAACCAAGCGGATCACCGCGCTGGCGGGGCAGAAGCGGCTCGAGGCGGTGTGACACCGGCTTGAGCAAACGGCCTGCAGCCGCTATCTGCCGCGCATGACGAATGCTCGCACCTCTATTTCGACTACCACCGCGCCGGGGTGCGCGCGCGCAGGCTGACGCCTCGCCCGCTTCCCGGCCCACGGTCCCGGTCGGGTGGTGCGGCGTCCTTCCCGATCCTACTCCACGATACGCCGCGGCTTGACCGGGCGCGCCGCTGTGCCATGGCCCCCGGCAGCGAGGGAATGTGACGATGACGGAATTGCTTAAGATCAGCCTGCCCGATGGGTCCGTGCGCGAGATGGAGGCCGGATCGACCCCGGCCGATGTCGCCGCCGCGATCGGCCCCGGCCTTGCCAAGGCGGCGATCGCGGCGCGCGTGGATGGTGAGCTGCGCGACATCAACCGCCCCTTCGACGGCGATGCCGAGCTGGCGCTGGTGACGGCGCGCGACGAGGAAGACGCGCTCGAACTCGCGCGCCACGATTACGCGCATGTCCTCGCCGAAGCGGTCCAGTCGCTTTATCCCGGCACGCAGATCACCTTCGGCCCTTCGACCGACGATGGCTTCTATTACGACGTCAAGGCGCCGGAAAATCGCGACCCGTTCTCGATGGACGACCTTCCCGCGATCGAGGAGGAGATGCGCCGCATCATCAAGGCCGACAAGCCGCTGAAGCGCGAGGTCTGGAGCCGCGAGCAGCTGATTGAAAAGTGGGAGAGCGAGGGCGAGGTCTTCAAGGCCGAATGGGCGAAGGAATTGCCCGAGAACGAGGAGCTGACGGTTTACTGGTCGGGTGAGGACTGGCTCGATATGTGCCGCGGCCCCCACCTCGCCTCGACCGGCAAGCTCGACCCCGACGCTTTCAAGCTGATGCGCGTCGCGGGCGCATATTGGCGCGGTGACCAGAAGAATGCGCAATTGACGCGCATCTACGGCACCGGCTGGCTCAACAAGAAGCAGCTGAACGCGCATCTCACGCGGCTGGAGGAAGCCGCCAAGCGCGACCACCGCAAATTGGGCCGCGAGATGGACCTGTTCCATTTGCAGGAAGAGGCGCACGGATCGGTCTTCTGGCATCCCAAGGGCTATCGCATCTGGCGCGAGCTCGAAGCCTATATGCGCCGCAGGATGGACAATGGCGGCTATCGCGAGATCAAGACGCCGCAATTGATGGATGTGCGCCAGTGGGAGCAATCCGGCCACTGGGGCAAATATGCCGAGAACATGTTCGCGGTGCCCGACATGGTGCCCGAAGTCGACGATAGCGGCGCCGGATCGCATCCCTCGGTGGCGAAGGACGCCGACTGGATGGCGATCAAGCCGATGAACTGCCCGGCGCATGTCCTCGTGTTCAAGCAGGGCATCACCAGCTATCGCGACCTGCCGATCCGGCTGGGCGAAATGGGCTGCTGCCACCGCAACGAACCGCATGGCGCTCTCCACGGCCTGATGCGCGTGCGCCAGTTCACGCAGGACGACGCGCATATCTTCTGCACCGAGGAGCAGGTGGTGGAGGAAGTGCGCAAGTTCTGCGCGCTGGCCGATGCGGTCTACAAGGATTTCGGCTTCAGCTATCAAGTCAAACTCGCGCTGCGCCCCGAAAAGCGGTTCGGCAGCGAGGCCGATTGGGACAAGGCCGAACAGGAATTGCGCGACGCCGTGGCCGAAGCGGGCATGGCGAACGCGGAGTACGGCTGGGAGGAATTGCCCGGCGAAGGCGCGTTCTATGCCCCCAAGCTGGAATGGCACCTGACCGATGCGATCGGGCGGACCTGGCAGGTCGGCACGATCCAGGGCGACCGCGTGCTGCCCGACCGGCTCGATGCGAGCTATGTCGGCGAGGATGGCGAGAAGCATCGCCCCGTCATGCTCCACCGCGCCATCTTCGGGTCGTATGAACGCTTCATCGGCATCCTGATCGAGCATTTCGCCGGGCGCCTCCCCGTCTGGCTCGCCCCGGTCCAGGCCGTGGTCGCGACCATCGTTTCGGATGCGGACGACTATGCGAAGGAGGTCGTGGCCAAGCTGGAAGCGGCGGGCATCCGCGTCGAAAGCGACCTGCGCAACGAGAAGATCAACTACAAGGTTCGCGAACATTCGCACGCCAAGGTCCCGCATCTCCTCGTCGTCGGCAATCGCGAGGCGGAGGAAGGCACTGTCGCCGTCCGCACTCTGGGCGAACAGCAGCAGAAGGTGATGCCCCTCGACGAAGCGATCGCCATGCTGAAGGACGCCGCGACTCCGCCGGATCTGAAACAGGGCTAGGCCTTCGCGATGGACCTGCTGGCCGGATATGGCACGGCGGCGATCATCGCCGCGCTACTCGCTGCGTTCGGCTCGGCCTTCGTGCGCGGATTGACCGGGTTCGGGATGGCGATCCTGCTGGTGCCGATCCTGGCGCTGGCGCTTTCGCCCGTCCATGCGGTGCTGCTGACCAATTTCCTGTCGGTCTTCATCGGTCTGTCGGAAATCCGCAGGCTGCTGCGGAATGCGGAAAAGTCGGCATGGGTCATCATCGCGCTCGTCGCGGTGACGACGCCGCTGGGGCTCTATGCGCTCAGCCTGACCACGCCCGCCATCGCGCGAGTCGTCATTGCCTTCATCGCCCTGTCGGCCTTCGTCGCGATCCTCCTGCCGCGACGGGGCGCGTTGGATCATCACCCGGCGACGACCGGCGGTGTCGGTATTTTGAGCGGATTGATGACCGGTTATGCCGGGATGCCGGGGCCGCCGGTCGTGCCCTATTATGTCGGGCGCGACATCCCGCGCGAGACGGCCAAGGCCTCGATGCTGCTGATCTTCACCTGCGCGTCGAGTGCGGGCCTCGTCAGCGGCACGGCGCTCGGTGTGCTGGAATGGAATCTGGCCCTGCTCGCGGCGCTGCTGTTCCCGGCCGTCTTGCTCGGCAACAGATTGGGCGACAGGCTTTCGGGCCGGATCGCGGACCGGACCTGGCGGATCTGCGTGGGCGCGGTGCTGGGCGCGGCGGCGGTGGCGGCGCTGATAAAAGCGGTTGGGTGAAGGTGGCCGGCTGAAGCCGCTCAGAGCGGCAGGATCGGCCCGGCAAAGGCGAGCGCGAGGCCGCAGGCGCCGATGATCAGTGAGCGCAGCAGGTCCGTGGGACGCAGCGCGGCGAAAGGAGTGCGGACGAGAGCGATAGCCTTGGCCATGCTCCCGTTGTCGCGCGAGAATGCTAAAAAAGTCTTAAGCGCGCCATTCCGCCAGCCCCTATCTCGCCGCGGGCATCTGCTGGCTGGCGCAATGGAAGCCGCCGCCGCCCGCCAGCACCGCATCGCCGGGCAGGCCGATGGTGGCGCGGTCGGGGAACAGATCGCCGATCGCCGCCACCCCGTCCTCGTCATAGGGGCTGCCGAAGGTGGGCACCACGACGAGGTTCGAGGTGATGGCGAAATTGGCGTAGCTCGCCGGTTCGACATGATCGCCGCTGGTCACGAGGCCGGGGGAGGGGATGCGGACGAGCTCGACTCCCGCCGCTTCGATCCTCTGCGCAGCGTCGTCATAGATCGCGGCATTGGGATCGTCCTTCCCCGTCGCCTGCGGCAGCGCGATCCGGCCCGGCGCCGCGAAGCGCGCGAGGTTGTCGACGTGCCCGTCCGTGTGGTCGTTGACCAGCCCGTCGCCCAGCCAAAGCACGCGCGTGAAGCCGAGATCGCGCTTCAGCCGCGCCTCGATATCCGCGCGCGAGAGATCGGGATTGCGGTTGGGATTGAGCAGGCATTGCTCGGTCGTCACGACGAGGCCGGTTCCGTCCCCGTCGATCGCCCCGCCTTCGAGAATCCAGTCCGCGATTTCGAGCGGGAGGCCCGCATCCTCGGCCAGTTCGGCCCCGATCGTCTGGTCGCCCTCCATCAGATATTTGCCGCCCCAGCCGTTGAACTGGAATCGCCGTGCGACACGCGCATCGCCGTCGCTCAAGACCAGCGGCCCGGTATCGCGCAGCCACACATCGCCGTATGCGCGCCGCTCCAGCGTGACCGCCGCGCTCGTCAGCTGGCGCGCGCGCGCTTCGTTGGCGGCGTCGCGCACCAGCAGGCGGACCGCCTGCCCGCTTTCCGCGACCGCATTGGCGAATGCCGCGATCTGTTCCTGCGCGCGGCCCAGAACGTCAGGCCATTCATCCGCAGCATGGGGGAAGCCGATCCAGAGCCAGTCCTGCTTCGCCCATTCGGGCGGCATGATCGGGGTATCGAGAGGCATCGGCAGGCTCCGGTAATGGGCGGGCAAAGAGGGTGACGGGCGGGCGCCCTCTCGCACCTCGCACCTTGCGGGGCAAGCGCGCGGCGTCCATGCGATCGGGCGATGGCCGCCGCACTCTCATCCTCTCCCGACTGGGCCGGAGCCTTAACGCGGGCGCGCGCGCATTCCCCGTTCCTGTCGCGCGCGCTGGAGCGATTGCCCGCGATCGAGGCGCTTTTGGAAAAGGGCCAAATCGAGGAGGCGCTGCTCGCGGCCAAGGCGGCGGGCGAGGATATCGAGGACACCGGCGCCGCGTTGAGGCGCGAACGGCTGGCTTTGGCATTGGCCCTGGCAGTGGGCGATCTCGCCGGAGGGCTCGAACTCGATCGCGTGATGCGCGAATTGTCGACCTTTGCCGACCGCGCGCTCCACGCGGCGATCGCGGCTTCGATCGCGCGGCGTGTGCCGGGAGCCGCGCCCGATGGCATGATCGGCCTCGCGCTCGGCAAGCATGGGGCGGGCGAACTCAATTACAGTTCGGACATCGATCCGATCCTGATCTACGATCCCGACACATTGCCCCTTCGCGAGCGCGACGAGCCGGGCGAGGCGGCGCAGCGCTATGCGCGCGAAACGGTGCGGCTCCTGTCCGAGACCACGCCCGAGGGATATGTCTTCCGCGTCGACCTGCGCTTGCGTCCGGCGTCCGAAGTCAGCCCGCTGGCAATCCCGATCGGCGCGGCGACGACGCATTACGAAAGCTCGGCGCTTGCATGGGAGCGCGCCGCCTTCATCCGCGCACGGGCGGCGGCGGGCGACATCGCGGCGGGCGAGCGCTTCCTCGATGCGATCCGCCCCTTCGTATGGCGGCGCAGCCTCGATTTCGGCGCGATCGACGAAATCCGGCGGCTGACCGCGCGCATCCGCGACAGCCATTCGGGGCCGACAGAGGCGGGGCCGGGCTTCAATCTCAAGCTCGGGCGCGGCGGCATTCGCGAAATCGAATTCTTCGCCCAGACCCATCAGCTGGTCCATGGCGGGCGCGATGCCTCGCTGCGGGGGCGGGGCACGCGCGCCGCGCTCGACGCGCTGGCGGCGACGGGGCATATCCCGCCCGACACCGCGCGCATATTGGGCGAGGCCTATGACCGGCTGCGCACGATCGAACACAGACTTCAGATGGTCGCGGACCGCCAGACGCACAGCCTTCCCGAAGGCGAAGCGCTGGAGAATGTCGCGCATCTGCATGGGCTTGAAAATGGCGCGGCTCTGGTCGATCTGGTGGCAAGGACCTGCGCCCCCGTGGCGGAGCTGTTCGGCGAGTTGATCGCGGAAGATGGCGGCGCGCCTGCCTCTCCCGCCGCGCCGAATCGGCTGGAAGAGCTGGGTTTCACCGATGCCGAAACCGTTTCGCAGCGGATCGCGCGCTGGAGCGATGGCCGCTATCGCGCGCTGCGCAGCGCGGCGGCGATCAGCGCGTTCGAGGCGATCCTGCCCGACCTGATCGAGGCAATCGCCGAAAGCGAGGCGCCCGACCACGCGCTCGCGCGGTTCGAGACCCTGCTCGAGAAACTGCCCAGCGCGATCAACCTCTTCCGCCTGCTCGAAGCGCGTCCCGGCCTGTTCCAGCTGCTGGTCGACTGCCTGACGCTCGCCCCGCCGCTTGCCGACGAACTGGCGCGCAGGCCGGACCTGCTCGATGCGCTGATCGACCGCTCGGCCTTCGACCTTCCCGGCGATGTCGCGTCTCTCAACGACCGGATGGCGCGGGGCGAGCGGGGCGACGATTACGAACGCAAGCTCGATCGCATCCGCGTGGTCACGGGCGAACAGCGCTTTGCCCTGGGGATGCAATTGATCGAGGCGCAGCAGGACCCGCTCGATGTCGCCAGCGCCCTGTCGCGCGTGGCGCAGGCGGCGCTCAACGTCGCGCTCGATGCGGCGCAGGAGGAATTCGCAGCCCGTCATGGCCGCTTTTTGGATGGCGAGCTGGTGGTGCTCGGCCTCGGGCGATTGGGCGGAGGGGCGCTGACCCATGCGTCCGATCTCGACATCGTCTATCTGTTCACGGACGGCGCGATCGGAGCGGAATCGGATGGGGGCCGCCCCTTGGGACGGACGCTCTATTTCAACCGCCTCGCCCAGCGGGTCAGCGCCGCGCTGAGCGTCCCGACTGCCGAGGGCGCGCTGTACGAGGTGGATACGCGGTTGCGGCCCCAGGGCGCGCAGGGGCCGCTGGCCGTGGGGATCGACGGCTTTGCCCGCTATCAGCGCGAGGATGCCTGGACCTGGGAACACATGGCGCTGATGCGGAGCCGCGTGGTGGCCGGATCGGACGCGGCGCGCGCGCAGATCGAGGGGATCGTGCGCGAGATCGCCACTATACAGCGCGATCCCGAAAAATTGCGCGAGGACGTCCTCGCCATGCGCAGCGAAATGGCGTCGCACAAAGCCTCCAAGGGTCCGCTCGACGCCAAGCTGCTGCGCGGCGGGCTGGTCGATCTCGAATTCCTCGTCCACTTCCTGCAATTGCGCGATCGCACCGCGCTGACGCCCGATCTGACCGCGGCGCTGGAAGAACTGGCCGGAGGAGGGCTGGTGGACGAGGATCTGCGCGAGGCGCATCGCTTCCTCACGCGCCTGCTCGTTGGCGCACGCCTGCTCGCGCCCGATCAGCAGCCGCCCGGCGGGGAAGCGCGGCAGGTTCTGGCACGCCTCGTCAGATGCGACGATTTCCCCGCCGTTCTGGCCGCGCTCGACCGGGCGCGGACCTGCGTCGCGGACCACTGGGCGCGCGTTTTCAACACAGAATTGGAGATCACATGACGGACACGGTTTTCGGCCCCGGCGACACTCTGCCCGATATCGCCCTCGAAACGATCGACGGTAGCGAAGTGAAGCCGTCCGACTTCGAGGGGCGCAAACTGGTGCTCTTCTTCTATCCAAAGGACAACACGCCCGGCTGCACCACCGAGGCAAAGGATTTCTCCGCGCTGCGGCGCGATTTCGACGCGGCGGGCGTGGCCCTGCTGGGCGTCAGCAAGGATTCCAGCCAGAAGCACAGGAATTTCATCGCCAAGCACGATCTAACCGTCGATCTCGCGACCGATGCGCAGGAAGGCGGCATGTCGGACGCGCTCGGTATCTGGACCGAGAAGCAGATGTACGGAAAGACCTTCATGGGCATGGTCCGCACGACCTATCTGATCGGCGAGGATGGGCGCATCCTGCGCGTCTGGCCGAAGGTGAAGGTGAAGGGCCACGCCGAAGAGGTGCTGGCCGCGGCGCGCGAGGCGTGAGCGAACGACCCGGCTTGTCGCACGCGATCCGCGCGGCGCTGCTGACCGGAGAGGCGAGCGCGAAAGTCTTCGCTGCGCGGCAGGTGGCGCGGGACTGGCGGCTGGGACGTTTACGCTTCGATCTGGGGGATGATGACGCCGCGCCCATGCCCGATCGCCCCGCCTGGCCCGACGATCTCGATCTGCTGCCGCCCTCGCAGATGCCCAAGCGCGGCAAGGGTGGGTCGGAGCGGGGGCGGATCGCCCTGTGGCACGCCCTCGCCCATATCGAATTCGTCGCCATCGATCTGGCGCTCGATATCGTCGGGCGTTTCGGCGGCCAGATGGGCGAGGCGTTCGCGTCGGACTTTCTCGGTGTCGCGGCGGACGAGGCGATGCATTTCGCCCTGCTCGATCGCAAGCTCGCATCGCTCGGTTCGCACTATGGCGCGCTGCCCGCGCATGACGGGTTGTGGCAGGCGGCGCGTGATACGGCGGGCGATGTCGGGGCGCGGCTCGCCGTGGTGCCGATGGTGCTGGAGGCGCGAGGCCTCGACGTCACGCCCGCGACTCGCGACCGCGTGGCGTCATCGGGCGATTCGCGCGGCGCCGCGATCCTGCAACGCATCCTTGACGACGAAATCCGCCATGTGTCGCTGGGCACCAAGCACTTTTCGCGCGTCGCGGCGGCGCGCGGCGAAAACCCACCGGAATTGTGGCGAAAATTGGTCGAAAGCCATTTTGCAGGGGTTATCAAACCGCCATTCAACGACTCAGCGCGTCGATCAGCCGGTTTGTCGCTAGAGTTCTACGGCGCACTTGCTTCGTAAACTTCTCTCCGCCACCCCAGAATGCACGAGACGTCGGGGGGTTCCGGCGGTGATGAAAATAGATCGGTGATCCACGGGATTGGGAGCCGATCGGGGCCTTTACGGCCTTCGAAATATGGACGGGTCACATATGACGAAGCTTTTCAACCACGCTTTGCGGACGCTCGCACTCGGCCTGGGTGCCGCCGGCCTGATGGCCGCCGCGCCCGCCGCCGCCGAAAGCGCGAACTCCGCTGCGATGGTTCCGGCGGTCGATATGCCGGCGAAGGACACGGCCGGATCCACCGTCACCACCGCTGACGGCGATCGCCAGTTCGAACAGCTGTTTGCCAGCTGGGAACGCATGGACAAGGTTTCGGCAGGCATCGCGACCACGCCGGTCTCGGTTCCCTCCGCCATGCCGCTGACCGATGCGCGGCTTTCGAGCGGGTACGGGATGCGCAATCACCCGGTGCTGGGCGGGATGCGCGGCCACAAGGGTGTCGACCTCGCCGCGCCGACCGGCACGCCGGTCTATGCCACGGCGGACGGCTTCGTCAGCAAGGCCGACTGGTTCTCGAGCTACGGCAAGTATATTTCGATCGAACACGGCGCCTCGCTCCAGACGCGCTTCGCCCATCTGTCCGACATGGTCGTGTCGGCGGGCGACAAGGTGAAGAAGGGCGATCTGATCGGCTATGTCGGTTCGACCGGTCGTTCGACCGGCCCGCACCTGCATTACGAAGTCCGCGTCGATGGCGTCGCGGTCGATCCGTCGCCCTACATGGTCGCATCGGACGATCACCGCGATCACGCTCTGGCGCTGCTTTCCGCCGAATAAGCGAAGAAACCATTCGGCACCAAAGGCGGCTGGGGGCAACCCCGGCCGCCTTTTGCTTTGCCCCCTTCCGATCCATGGTTTAGGTTTCGGCCTGCAACCAGATCGCGTGCACCGGGACAAGCCGGGAGCGCCTTTGCGGGAGAGAGACATGCATCCCATCGCGCACGCACAGGCGCGCCCGGACCATCCGGCCATCATCATGGCGGGCAGCGGCGAGACGGTCAGCTATCGCGCGTTGGATGAGACCGCCAATCGCTTCGCCCGGCTGTTGCGCGCGCGCGGCGTGGGCAAGGGTGCGCATTTCGGCCTGCTGATGGAGAACAACGCGCTCTATCTCCAGCTGGTCTGGGGATCGCAGCGATCGGGCGCGATGATGGTGCCGATTTCCACCCGGCTAACCGCGCCGGAAATCGCCTATATCCTGAATGATTCCGACGCGCGGCTGCTGGTCACTTCGGCCCGTTTCGCGGATCGGATCGAGGCTCTGCGCGCGCTCTGCCCGCAATGCGAGTTCCTGGTGCTGGACGGGGAGGGGGAGGAAGATCTCGCCGCCGCTCTCGCCGGACAGTCGGACACACCACTCGATGACCCGTCGCCCGGCCAGTATATGCTCTATTCCAGCGGAACCACCGGGCGCCCCAAGGGTGTGCGCCCGCGCGCGCCGGACAGCGACGATGTCCAGGCGCCGGTTCCCCTTGTCGGCCTCGCGGTGATGGGGGCGGGCGTGCCTGCCGACGGTTCGGCGGTCTATCTCTCGCCCGCTCCGCTCTATCACTCCGCGCCGCTCGGCTGGGGCACCACCGTCCACAGGCTCGGCGGCACGCTCGTCGTGATGGAGAAATTCGACCCCGAAGCCGCCCTTCAGACGATCGAGCGCTATAGCGTGACCGACAGCCAGTGGGTGCCCACCCATTTCGTCCGTATGCTGAAACTGGAGCCGGAGCGGCGCGCGGGCTACGACCTGTCGAGCCATCAGCGCGCGCTCCATGCCGCAGCGCCCTGCCCGGTGCCGGTGAAGCAGGCGATGATCGAATGGTGGGGGCCGATCGTAAACGAATATTACGCCGGGTCCGAAGGGATCGGGATGACGCTGGTCAAGGCGCAGGAATGGCTGGAGCGGCCCGGAACGGTGGGCAAGGCGATCTTCGGCAAGCTTCATATCTGCGGGCCGGACGGCGCGGAACTGCCGCCGGGGGAGGACGGCCTGATCTATTTCGAGAACGAGATCCTGCCGACCTATCACAACGATCCCGCCAAGACGGCGGAGGCGATGCATCCCGAAGGCTGGATGACGCTGGGCGATATCGGCCATGTCGATGCGGAGGGCTATCTCTACCTCACCGACCGCAAGAGCCACATGATCATCAGCGGCGGGGTCAACGTCTATCCCCAGGAGGTTGAGAACCTTCTCGTCAGCCATCCCAAGGTAATGGACGCCGCCGTCATCGGCGCGCCCGATCCCGATCTGGGCGAACAGGTCGTCGCCGTGGTCCAGCCGGTGACGATGGACGAGGCCGGCGAGCAGCTGGAAGCGGAATTGCGCGCCTATCTCGAACCGGAATTGAGCCGGATCAAGATGCCGCGCCTGTTCGAATTCCGCAGCGAACTGCCGCGCGAGGCGAACGGGAAGCTCTACAAGCGCGAATTGCGCGACGAATTTGCCGCCCGTGCGCAGGCGGGCGCCTGAGCGCCGCGAAGCCGCCTTTCGGGTGCGAAAATCGAACTCCGTTCGTCGCATATTCCTACGGAAAATGACCGATTTCTGCTAGGTGATCCACATCGCTAACACAGTAGGCCGATGCGCTCGTTTCGGTGGTGGAAGCGGGTGTTCAGGCCCATAAGCGAGAGGGGGGAATCATGACTTTGCTCGAACCGCACAACCTGCCTTTCGCCATCGCGATGGGGCTGATGGTGCTGCTGGCGCTGGTCCAGCTGCTCGGCCTCGGCGATTGGGGCGGGGACGCCGATTTCGATCTCGAGACCGGCGCGGACGGCGACGCCGCGCTCCAGCCGGGTATGATGGAAGGGTTCCTGACCCTGCTCGGGTTGGGACGCGTGCCCCTGACGATCTGGCTTGCGCTGTTCCTGCTGATGTTCGCCGGTATCGGCCTCAGCGTGCAGGAACTGGCGGAGAACCTGACCGGCGCGCCGCTCTATTCCTGGCTTGCGGCGGTGATCGCGGGGGGCGCGGCGCTGCCGGTGACGGGCGTGCTCGCGCGTCCGCTCGGCGCGGTGTTGCCCAAGGATCATACGACCGCCGTGCGCACCGAAAGCCTGATCGGTCGCCGCGCCACGATCACCGATGGTGTCGCACGCGCCGGATCGCCCGCGCGGGCCCGCGTCCGCGACGTGCATGGGCAGGCGCATTACGTGATGGTGGAGCCGCACGAGCAATCGAGCGAACTGCATTCGGGCGACGAGGTCCTGCTCGTCCGCCGCGAAAAGGACCAATTCTACGCGACCGCGCTGGCCGAGCGCCGCCTGTCGCCAAACTGATTTCAACTAGGGGGTGTTGATGGAAGACCTGTTCGGAACGTCTCTGGTGGTGCTGGTCGGGGGCGTGATCTTCGCGCTCATCGTGATCACCTTCCTTTTGAAGATGTATCGCCGCGCCTCGAAGGAAATCGCCTTCGTGCGGACCGGCGTCGGCGGCGAGAAGGTCGTTATGAATGGCGGCGCGCTGGTGCTTCCCGTCTTCCACGAAACCATGCCGGTCAACATGAACACGCTGGTCCTCAGCGTGGTGCGCCGCGATGGCGAGGCCTTGATCACGCTCGATCGCCTCAGGATCGACGTGAAGGCCGAATTCTACGTCCGCGTGAAGCCCGATAGCGAGGCGATCGCCATGGCCGCGCAGACTTTGGGCCAACGCACCATGCAGCCCGAAATGCTCAAGGACCTGGTCGAGGGCAAGTTCGTCGACGCGCTGCGCTCGGTCGCGGCGGGCATGACCATGAACGAGTTGCACGAACAGCGCGCCGATTTCGTCCAGAAGGTGCAGCAGGTCAGCTCCAACGATCTCGCGATGAACGGGCTCGAACTGGAATCGGTCTCGCTGACCGGGCTCGACCAAACCTCGATCGAACACTTCAACGCCAACAACGCCTTCGACGCCGAGGGTCTCACCAAGCTGACCGAGCAGATCGAGGCGCGCAAGAAGCTCAGGAACGACATCGAGCAGGACACGCGCGTCCAGATGGAAACCAAGAACCTCGAAGCCGCGCAGAAGAGTTTCGAGATCAGCCGCGACACCGAATATGCCCGGCTCGAGCAGGAGCGCGAGGTCGAAGTGCGCCGCGCCGCTCAGGCATCCGAAATCGCCCGCACCCAGGCGGAGCGGACGCGCGAAGCCGATGCCGCGCGGATCGAGGCCAAGAAGCAAGTCGACGCCCAGCAGATCGAGGCCGATCGCCTGGTCGAGGAAGCCCGCATCGACCAGCAGCGCGCGCTCGAAATCGCGCGGCAGGAACAGCAGATCGCGGTCCAGAACAAGAGCCGCGAGGAAAGCCAGGCCAAGGCCAATGCCGACGAGGCACGTGCCAAGGCGGTCGCTGCGGAAGAACAGGTGGCCACCAGCCGCGAGACCGAGATCGCCGAGCGCCAGAAGCGCATCGAACTGATCGAAGCCTCGAAGCAGGCCGAGCGTGACGCGATCAAGATCCGCGTCGATGCAGAGGCTGAGAAGGACGCGGCCCAGAACCGCGCCGAAGCCGCCCGTCGCGAAGCCGAGGGCGAGGCGGAGGCCGAGAAGCTGCGCGCCGAAGCCGCGCGCGTGCGCTTCGAAGTCGAGGCTGCGGGCCAGCGCGCCATCAATGAGGCGGCGAACATCCTCTCGATGGAGCAGATCAGCCTGCAGACGAAACTCGCTCTGCTGAAGGTCCTCCCCGAAGTCATCCGCGAAAGCGCCAAGCCGATGGAGGCGATCGATTCGATCAAGATCGTCCAGGTCGACGGGCTGACGAATGGCGGCGGAAAGGGGCAGGGCGGCTCGCCGGGCGCGGGAAGTTCCGGCAATCTCGCTACCGACGCGGTCAGCGCGGCGCTCGCCTATCGCGCACAGGCTCCCGTCCTCGACGGGCTGATGAAGGAACTGGGCCTCGACGGGTCCAACCTCTCCGGCCTCGTCAAAGGGGCTGCGTTCGACGAAGACGCTGGCGACACCTTCACCGGCGATGCCGCGCCGAAGGATGCCAAGGCGCTGGTCGCCAGCCAGCGCGGCGCTGGCTCGGACCGCAAAGCGGACAAGGGCGACAAGTCGCAGGGCGAGGATCGCGAGCCCGCCGACGCTTGAACCGAGGCTTAGGGGAGCGCGAGTTCGGTCGCGCTCCCCGGCCTTTCGTTCCGCGCGCTGATGGCGCTCGCTCTTGATGGGCGCGCCTTGCCTGCGCAGGCGAATGCGGTAAACGCTCCATCATGGACAAGCTCATCATTCGCGGCGGCAATCGCCTTGCCGGCACCATGCCGATCTCCGGCGCCAAGAACTCCGCTCTCACCCTGCTGCCCTGCGCGCTGCTGACCGAAGAGCCGGTGACGCTGCGCAATCTCCCGCGCCTCGCCGATATCGACGGGTTCCAGCATCTGATGACACAGTTCGGCGTCAGCCACACGATCCCCGGCAAGCGGCCCGAGGAATTCGGGCGGGTGGTTACGCTGGAAGCGATGCGGATCACATCGAACGTCGCGCCGTATGAGCTTGTCAGGAAGATGCGCGCCTCGATCCTGGTGCTCGGGCCCCTATTGGGCCGCACGGGCGAGGCGACGGTGTCGCTGCCCGGCGGCTGTGCCATCGGCAATCGCCCGATCGACCTTCACCTGAAAGCGCTGGAAGCCTTCGGCGCGCATATCGAGCTGGCGGCGGGCTATGTGAAGGCGTCGGCGCCCGATGGCGGCCTGCCGGGGGGCGATTTCGATTTCCCGGTCGTCTCGGTCGGCGCGACGGAGAACGCGCTGATGGCGGCGGTGCTGGCGAACGGGACCAGCCGGCTGTTCAACGCCGCGCGCGAGCCCGAGATCGTGGATCTCTGCAATCTCCTCGTCGCGATGGGCGCCGAGATCGAAGGGATCGGCACGTCCGATCTGACGATCCACGGCGTGAAGAAACTGAACGGCGCGACCTACAAGGTGATGGCTGACCGGATCGAGGCGGGCTCCTATGCCTGCGCCGCCGCGATCACGGGCGGCGACGTGACGCTGGACGGTGCCAATGCGAGCGAGATGCAGGCGACGCTCCACGCGCTGCGCAATATCGGAGTCGCGATCGAGGAGGTGAAGGGCGGCATCCGCGTCTCCGCCGACGGTCCGCTGAAGGCTACGAACCTCTCGACCGCGCCCTATCCGGGCCTTGCCACCGACATGCAGGCACAATTGATGAGCCTGCTCTGCAAGGCGGAAGGCACCAGCGTCCTCAAGGAAACGATCTTCGAGAACCGCTATATGCACGTGCCCGAACTGGCGCGAATGGGGGCGGATATCGAGACCGAGGGACGCACCGCGATCGTGCGCGGGGTGGAGCGGCTGACCGGCGCCGAGGTCATGGCGACCGATCTGCGCGCTTCCATGAGCCTCATCATCGCCGCGCTCGCTGCTGAGGGCGAGACGGTGGTGCGCCGCATCTATCACCTCGACCGGGGGTATGAGCGGCTGGAGGAGAAACTTTCGCTGGTCGGCGCGGATATCGAACGGGTCGGCGACGAATAGGCTGAATTGGCAGGACCTTTTAGCGTGTTGCGCCGTTGAGACGGTGAACAGACACGAAAGGGTTACCCCATGCTTTTGAAGCTCGCAGCACTCGGCGCCGTCGGTTACGCCGGATACAAATATTACGAAAAGAACGTCGCCGAAAATAACGGCGTCGCGTTCGCCAGCGGCCAGCCGGACGGCGCATTCCGCGATGCCGGATCGGAGGCAACCCGCACGCCGGGCGATACGATGAGCCGGACCGACGAGGCTCTCGACGAGACCTACCCGGCAAGCGACGCGACCGCGAAATACTGACGGTTCGTCATCACTTCGACGAAATATCGGGCGGCGCTGCGGCGTCGCCCTTTTCGTATGAGATGTACCACGGCCTCCATACCTCCCACAGTCGATCGGCAATTTGCGCCAGATCGACCTCATGGCCTGCGCCGGTCATACGCGCGAGAGTGGCATTGGGAGCCGCTTTCGCCAGTTCCTCGCCCGCCGCGATCGGAACGACATCGTCCTCGGTTCCGTGCAGCAGCAGGACCGGCTCGCTAACCCGCCGGATCGCGGCGACATTGTCATATCGGTCGGGCAGGATGCCGCGCGCGATGGCCGGCGCCTGATCCTTGAGCCGCGCGAAGATGCCCAGCGTCGCCACGCCAGCGACCTCGTGCCGTGCCGCCATTTCCAGCGCCACCGCCCCGCCGAGCGAATGGCCGAACAGGTAGATCTTCGCCCCCGGTGCCAGTTCGCGCGCTTTCGCCATCCAGGCTTCGCCATCCGCAAACAGCCCTGTCTCGGACGGCGAGCCGGGATTGCCGCCATACCCGCGATAGGACGCGACCAGCACGCCGTGTCCGCCTTTCCGAAGCGGTTCGGCGCGTGCGGCCCCGACGAGCTGGTTGTTTCCGTTGCCGTGGAAATAGACGACCAATGTGTCGGTCCCGCTCGCTGCGGGCCAGTAATAGCCTGCGAGATCCAGCCCGTCGCCCGTACGCGCCGTGACATCCTGCGGCGTTTCCCCGGCGAAGGTCACCGGCGTTTCCGCGAGCGAGGCGGGAAAATAGATCCGGTCGCGGATCGCTCCGGCGCATCCGGCCAGAGCCAGCGCGGCGCCCATCGCTGCGAAAAGAACCGAAAGCCTCATTGTTCGATCTCCCCAATCGAACCGCCCGAATCCGCCTCAGGGGATGAACCGGCGATGATCCGCGCCGCCAGCCACACCCGGATCGCGCCAGCCAGACCCGGCGGGGTTTCGGCCTGAATCCGCTCGGCATCGATGCGCGCGACCAGCGCGGCGAGGGCCAGGCCCTCCTCCTGCGCTGCCCGCTTGAGCAGGTCCCAGAATATCGGTTCGAGGCTGATCGAGGTGCGATGCCCGTGGATCGCCAGCGAGCGTTTGACCGGCGGATGATAGGGGATGTCCATCGCCCTATCCTAACCGGCGGCGGCATGGCGCACATACCAATTTTTTGGGGTGGCGGCGTCTGCCCGCGCGGGCCTATCGCGAACCGATGAGCGAGGATGCGACCGAGGCGCTGACGCCGAAGGAGAAGGAGACGCTGCGGCTGATCCTGCGCGGGCACGATGCCAAATCCTCGGCCCGCGCGCTCGACCTGTCGGTGCATACGGTGAACGGGCGGCTGCGCGATGCGCGGCGCAAGCTGGGCGTCACCAGCAGCAAGGAAGCGGCGCGGATGCTGCTCGCCGATGAAGGCCCCGAATTTCTTGCAGGCGAGAGTTTGGGGGCTGCATCGAGCGGCGGGGCTGGCTCAGACACCGATCTATCGAACGGCGCCCGCCCCGGACGCCGACGCTTAATCGGAGGTCTCTTCGTCATGTCGGCTTTAACCGCTCTCGTCGCCCTTGCCCTTGCCGGGTCTGGCATCACGCATGACCCAACCCCTCCCGACAGTTCGGCGGAGAGGATTGCCCTCGACCATGCGACCGAAGCCGCGGCGCGCGAATTTCTCGCCGATGTCGATGCCTATGACTGGGAGGCGAGCTACGCGGCAACCGGATCGCAGTTCCGCAGCCGAAACACGCTCAAGATATGGAGCGATGCGTCCGACAAGGTCCGCATCCCGCTCGGCGCCGTCTCTTCGCGCGAAGCGACGGGCTATCAGGAGGTCTATGCGCCGCCGAACGGGTATCGCGTGGTCACATTCCGCACCGATTTCGGCGGCAAGCCCGACGCGGTCGAAACCGTCACGCTGGAGCGCGAAGGCGGCGCATGGCGGGTCGTCTCCTATATCATCGAGTAATCAGTTCCGGTCCGGCCCGAGCATCGTTTCAGGCCGGACGATCCGGTCGTATTCCTCTTCGCTGACCTTGCCGCTGGCAATCGCCGCCTCGCGCAGGGTCTGGTCGTTTTCGTGGGCGGTCTTGGCGATCCTGGCCGCCGCATCGTAGCCGATCTCGGGCGCCAGCGCCGTCACCAGCATCAGCGAATTATCGACCCCGCGCGCTATGTTATCTTCGCGCGGCTCCAGTCCTGCGAGCAGGTGCCGCGTGAAGCTGTCGCTCGCATCGGCGAGCAGGCGCACGCTTTGTAGGAACACATGCGCCATCAGCGGGCGATAGGTGTTGAGTTCGAACTGGCCCTGGCTCGCGGCGAAGGACAGGGTCGCCTGATTGCCGTGGACAGCCACGCAGACCTGCGTCAGCGCTTCGGCCTGCGTCGGATTGACCTTGCCCGGCATGATCGAACTGCCCGGCTCGTTCGCGGGCAGCGCCAGCTCGCCCAGCCCTGAGCGCGGGCCGGACCCCAGCAGGCGGATGTCGTTCGCGATCTTGTAGAGGCTCATCGCCACCGCCTCGATCGCGCCGTGGAGGAACAGAAGCGCGTCCTGCCCCGACAGGGCGGCGAATTTGTTGGGTGCGCTTTCGAAGGCAAGGCCGGTCAGCTCCGCGATCTCCTCCGCGATCCCTTCGGCGAACCCCTTCGGCGCATTGAGCCCCGTGCCGACCGCCGTGCCGCCTTGGGCGAGTTTCAGGATGCCCGGCAGGGCCAGCTCGATCCGGGCGACTCCGTCGGCCACCAGAGCGGCATAGCCGGAAAATTCCTGCCCCAGCGTCAGCGGCGTCGCGTCCTGCGTGTGCGTGCGCCCGATCTTGACGATATCGTCCCACTTCGCGGCCTTGTCTTCGAGATCGGCCTGCATGGCATGGAGGGCAGGCAGGAGACGGTCGGTCACCATCCGCGCCGCCGCGATGTGCAGCGCGGTGGGGAAGGTATCGTTCGAGGACTGGCCCATATTGACGTGATCGTTTGGATGGACCGGCGCCTTGTCGCCGCGCGTGCCGCCCAGCGCCTCGCTGGCGACATTGGCGATCACCTCGTTGGCGTTCATGTTGGACTGGGTGCCCGATCCGGTCTGCCAGACGGAGAGGGGGAATTGCGCGTCCATGTCGCCTGCGGCCACGGCCTCTGCCGCATCCTCGATCGTGTTGGCGAGCACGGCATCGAGCGTCCCGAGCTTGCGATTGGTGCGCGCCGCCGCCTGTTTGACGATGCCCAACGCGTGGACGATCTCGCGCGGTATCTTTTCCTCCCCGATGGCGAAGTTCTGGAGGCTGCGCTGGGTCTGCGCGCCCCAGAGGCTGTCGGCGGGCACTTCGATCGCGCCCATGCTGTCGGTTTCGCGGCGGGTGGCGGCCATTGCGCGTCCTTTCTGGTCTCGTCCTACCCGGCCAACGCATCGCAGCCGATCCCGGTCCGCGCTTTTCTTCCCCCCACTGGTGGACCTGGCCCGATGGCGAGCCTAGAGCGTCGCCACGGGACAGGGGGCAGACCAATCGCAACATCCGATCTGAGAGCGAAAATCGCGGCCGGCGTCGCTGGCCTGCTGCTGGCGCTGGCCCTGTTGTCCCTGTGGCCGACCGATCGCGGCATCGTGCGGATGCTCGACTTCGTGCGCGAGCCGATGATCTATCTCACCGGCCTGGTCGCGGTGCTGGCGGCCCTGTTCGCCGGAAAGGGCCGCTGGATCGCCGTCGCGCTGTGCGGCGGCGCGGCCCTGGTCAATTTCGCGCGGCTATGGCCCTATACGATGCTCGCGCCCGCGCAGGTTCCTCTGCCGGACGCAATCGACGGGATGAGCTGCGCCAAAGTGCTCTCCTTCAACGTCCTCCAGTCGAACGATCGCCACGCCGAGACAGCCGCGCTGATCGAGCGACTCGATCCCGATATCCTGCTCCTGATGGAGACGGACCCGGTCTGGGCGCGCGCGCTCGAACCGCAATTGGCGGGGTTCGGCTATCGCCTCTCGCGCCCGCTCGACAACAAATATGGGATGATCTTCGCCACTCGCCTGACCGTGGACCGGGCGGAAATGCCGGTCGATCCCGAGAGCGGGACGCCCTCGCTCTATGCGACCTTGCGGATGGGCGACGGTGCGCGGTTCGAGCTCGTCGGCCTGCATCCGCGCCCGCCGCGTCCGGGCGAAAGCACCGAAGAGCGCGACGCGACCATTGCCCGCGCCGGTGCGCTGACGCCTGACGGGCTGGGCAATGTGCTGGCGATCGGCGATTTCAACGACGTACCCTGGTCGCGCACCACCGAGCGGTTTCGCGAGGAAGGCAAGTATCTCGATCCGCGCGCCGGACGCGGCAGCTTCCCGACCTTCCCGGCGGACTACGCCCTTATCGGCTGGCCGCTCGACCAGATCATGGTGAAGGACGGGGTCAAGGTGGACTGGCTGGAGATCGGCGAGAATGTCGGATCGGACCATCTGCCGCTGATGGCACGGGTGTGCGTCGATCCGATGGCTCCCGATTCGGATATGCCGGACGGGGTGGGGATCGTTCCATCAAGATAGTGGCCACGAGGGCGACGGCGAAGCCGCCGCCCTGACGTCGAACGGGTTTGTCGGCTATACCGACAACCCGTCGGCCGAGCCGATGGCTGGCGCCGACGGCGCCACCGGCGAGCAGGACGGGCCTGCTCGCCTGCCACCGTCAATACATATGCTGGCCGCCATTGATGCTCATGGTCGATCCGGTGACGAAGCCCGCTTCCTCGCTGCACAGGAAGCTGACGCCGCGCGCGATTTCGCTCGCCTGGCCGAGGCGGCCGACCGGGATCTTGGCGACGATCTTTTCCAGCACCGGCTCGGGCACGGCGGCGACCATGTCGGTGTCGATATAGCCGGGTGCGATCGCGTTGACGGTGATCTTGTAGCGCGCGCCTTCCTGGGCGAGCGCCTTGGTGAAGCCGTGGATGCCGGATTTGGCGGCGGCGTAGTTCACCTGGCCGTATTGCCCGGCCTGGCCGTTGATCGAACCGATATTGATGATCCGGCCCCAGCCGCGCTCCTTCATCCCCTCGAATGTCGCCTTGGCGAGGTTGAAACAGCCGCCGAGATTGATGCGCATGACATCCTGCCAGTCCTCATAGGTCATGCGCAGCAGCGTGCCGTCACGCGTGATGCCGGCATTGTTGACCACCGCGTCGATCGGGCCGATCTCGCTCTCGATCTGTTTGCAGCCCTCGATCACCGCCTCGTGATCGCCGACATCGAAGCGATAGGCCTTGATCCCGGTTTCGTCGGTAAATCGCTGCGCCGCTTCGCTGTTTCCGGCGTAATTGGCGACGACGGTGAAGCCGTCCTCGCTAAGATGTTCGCAAATCGCCTTGCCGATGCCGCGCGTTCCGCCCGTAACGATGGCCACTCTTCCCATTCGCGCTCTCCCTTATTGTGAAGGGCCGCTCCTGCCCCTCCATTCCGTAGCGTCAGGGAGACCTTAAGCCGACGCTTGCGCGCTCGACAACCGGGATAATCGCAGTCGGCGGAGAAATACGTGATACTGGAAAAGCACCGCTATCCGGCTGGCCGGATCGGAACCGTGACGGGTCAGAAGCGCAGCTGCGTGCCCACATAGACCGCCTGGCTGTCCTCGACGCCATCGGTCAGCGGAGTCAGGCGGTCCCGTTCCTGCGAGAGGCGGACCCCCGCGGTCACGTTGAGATTACCGACGACGCGATAGGCGCCGCCCACTTCCACGCTCCGGCTGCTGCGCGAATCGAGCACGCGCGGGGTCGGGCCGCTGGGTTGGACCGATTCGAGCGCGACGCGCGGCTGGAAGCGATCCGGCTTGTCCCGCGTGGTCTTCTCGAGCGAGAAGCGTTCGAGATCGGGCATGGTCAGATCGCGCACGCCAGCGGGCAGTTCCACCGGCTTGGGCTGGGCGAAGCCTTGATAGCCGCGCGCGATGCCGAGATTGTACCGCGTCGAATCGACCGCGACCGAATTTGTGGTGCCGAGGCCCGGTTCGCTCAGGCGTTCGAGCGGCTTGCGCACCGAGATCGCCCGCGCGGTCGCATTATCGACCCGGACGGCGACGGTCAGCGTCCGGTCCTTGCGCGCCGGGCGGGCGGCGGGCGTGAAGCGCAGCGCATCGACGCCGATGGACGAGGCCACTTCGCGGACCAGGCCGGGATCGAGCCGCGCCGGTGTGAAGGGCAGGAAATCGAGCGATTCGCCAGAGATCGAAGCGTCTGCGACAGTGGCGCTCTGCCCGACCGCAAGCGCGGCGGCGGTGGGAAGCGCGAGACCGAGTCCAGCGGCCACGAGCGCAGCGGGGACGAAACGCCCCTTGCCTTTGCTGCCCTGCCGCTTGATCGTCACGGTCGCTACCTCTGCCCCTATCAACCTGAAACCCATAGCGAATTTGCCAATGAAAAAGCGCCGGGTTTCGTTCGCTTAGACGCCGATGCGGCTGAACGGTTCCTGAAAACCCGCCGCGCGGCACTCCTCGCGAATCATGTGATAGGAACGCGCGGGCCCTGCCGCCAGCCGAATCCGGTCGGGAGGCCGATGTGACTGATTCTGTGTTGCAATGTCTCAACAGGTTGGGCGACTTGCCGATGTGCCAGGGGACCGGACGCGAAGCCGCCTTCTGTTCGGTCTTGGAATTCACAATCGGTTCACGGCACAGGCGCTCAGAAATGGGCGGGCAGAAACGGGCGGGCAGCACGGGACAGCGTGCCCCAAAGCTTGCTCCCCTCGCCACCCAGTCTATAGAGCCCCGGTCTTAAATTAAGCGTCCGACCGACAGACCAAGGATCAGCATGACCCGTCTTTCCGCATCTCCCCGCATCATCGCCCGCGCCGCCCTGCTGCTGGGCACCACTGCGGCGCTTGCCGCCTGCGGAGGGCGCGAGCGCCCGGTTGCCGACCTTGCCGCGGCGCAGGTCAACACGATCGGGGTGAACAGCTATCTGTGGCGCGCCGCGCTCGAAACGGTGAGCTTCGCGCCGCTGCTCCAGGCGGACAGCGCGGGTGGCGTGATCGTAACCGACTGGTATGCGAACCCGTCAAACCCCGGCGAGCGGGTCAAGATGACGGTCACCATCCTCGACACCGATCTGCGCGCCGATGCGCTGCGCGTTGCTGCCAGCCGCCAGGTCGCGCAGGGCAATAGCTGGGTCGATGCGCCGGTGCAGGCCGCCACGGTACAGAAGCTGGAAGACATCATCCTGACGAAGGCGCGCGAATTCCGCCGCCAGACGATCGCCGGCTGATCCGATCGGGGGCCAGACGATGAGCGAGACGGGCTTCGGCGCGCCCTTCGATCCGGCTATTGCGGATGCGAACTGGCAGGCCCGCTGGGACGAGGCGCAGACCTTTCGCGCCGACAGCGATAGCGACAGGCCGAAGAGCTACGTGCTCGAGATGTTCCCCTATCCCAGCGGGCGCATCCATATCGGCCATGTCCGCAATTACACGATGGGCGACGTGCTCGCGCGCTACAAGAAGGCGGTCGGGCACGAGGTGCTGCACCCGATGGGCTGGGACGCCTTCGGGATGCCGGCGGAAAACGCCGCGATGGAAAAGGGCGTCCACCCCGGCGGCTGGACCCGCGACAATATCGAACACATGAAGGCGCAGCTGAAGCGCCTCGGCTTC
This sequence comes from Qipengyuania pelagi, assembly GCF_009827295.1. Lineage (NCBI taxonomy): Bacteria > Pseudomonadati > Pseudomonadota > Alphaproteobacteria > Sphingomonadales > Erythrobacteraceae > Qipengyuania > Qipengyuania pelagi. Next base: position 439,639 of record NZ_WTYD01000002.1, read on the forward strand.
GCGCTCGACTGGAGCCGCGAGCTGGCGACCTGCGAGCCCGATTATTACGGCCACGAACAGGCGCTCTTCCTCGACCTCTACGAAGCGGGCCTCGTCTATCGCAAGGAGAGCGAGGTCAATTGGGACCCGGTCGACATGACCGTGCTCGCCAATGAGCAGGTGATCGACGGCAAGGGCTGGCGTTCGGGTGCCGAGGTCGAGAAGCGGAAGCTCAGCCAGTGGTTCCTCAAGATCACCGACTTCGCCGAGGAATTGCTCGAAGGGCTGGGCGGTCTCGAGAACTGGCCCGACAAGGTCCGGCTGATGCAGGAAAACTGGATCGGCAAGTCGCAGGGGCTGGAGTTCAGCTTCGACCTGTCGAACGGTGACACGCTGCCCGTCTACACCACCCGGCCCGACACGATCTTCGGGGCGAGCTTCGTCGCCGTGGCGGCGGATCATCCGGTGGCGCAATCGCTCGACAGTCAGGCGGCGCAGGACTTCATCGCTTTGTGCAAGAAGGGCGGCACGACCGCGGCGGAGCTGGAGACGGCGGAAAAGCTCGGCTTCGACACCGGCCTGACCGCGAAGCACCCGTTCACCGGGGCGGACCTGCCGGTCTACATCGCGAATTTCGTGCTGATGGGATACGGCACCGGCGCGGTGATGGGCGTGCCCGGACACGACCAGCGCGACTTCGAATTCGCGACCAAATACGGCCTGCCGATCCCGCGCGTCGTCGCCGCCAGCATCGAAGATGCGGACCAGCCGGTCACTGGCGAGGCGGAGAGCGGAGAGGGCGTGATCGTCAATTCCGACTTCCTCGACGGAATGAGCGTGGATGACGCCAAGCGCGAAATCATCGCCCGGATCGAGCAGCAGGGGTGCGGCGCGGGCAAGACCGTTTGGCGCCTGCGCGATTGGGGCGTTTCGCGCCAGCGCTATTGGGGCACGCCGATCCCCTTCATCCATTGCGATTCGTGCGGTGTGGTTCCGGCGCCCAAATCCAGCCTGCCGATCACTTTGCCCGAGGACGTCGATTTCCAGACGCCTGGCAATCCGTTGGAACGCCACGCGAGATGGAAGCACGTCGATTGCCCTAAATGCGGTGGCGAGGCGAACCGAGAGACCGACACGCTCGACACTTTCGTCGATTCCTCCTGGTATTTCCTCCGCTTCGCAAGCCAGCCCAAGGACAAGCCCTTCGATCGTGACGAGATCGCCAAATGGCTGCCGGTCGAGCAGTATATCGGCGGGATCGAACACGCGATCCTGCACCTGCTCTACGCCCGCTTCTGGACCCGCGCGCTCAATCGCATCGGGTTGATCGACGTGACCGAGCCCTTTGCCAGCCTGTTCACGCAGGGGATGGTGACGCACGAGACCTATTCGCGCCGCGACGGGGGCAAGACGGTCTATTACGCGCCCGACGAGATCAGCCGCGAGGCGCAGCGGGCGCTGCTGAAAAGCGACGGCGGCGAGGTCGAGATCGGCCGCGTCATCAAGATGTCGAAGTCGAAGAAGAACGTCGTCGATCCCGACACGATCATCGACCGCTACGGCGCGGATGCGGTGCGCTGGTTCATGTTGAGCGACAGCCCGCCCGAACGCGACCTGCCGTGGTCGGAAGCCGGGATCGAAGGCTGCTCGCGCTTCGTCCATCGGTTGTGGCGCCTGTTCGGCCAATATGACGCAGGCGCGAGCGGCGCGGACAAACCGCTCGACCGCAAGACCCACCAGACGATCGCGGCGGTGGCAGCGGATGTCGAATCGCTAGGCTTCAACAAGGCGGTGGCGCGCATCTACGAACTGACCGGCGCGGTCGAGAAAGCGGCCCCGTCCGCCAGCCGCAGCGCCGCGATCCGCACGCTGGTGCAACTGGTCGCGCCGATGATGCCGCATCTGGCCGAGGAAGCCTGGGCCAATCTCGGCGAGACGGGCCTCGTCGCCGATGCGCCCTGGCCCGAGGTCGATCCCGCTCTCCTGGTCGAGGACGAGGTCACCATCGCGGTCCAGCACATGGGCAAATTGCGCGACACGCTGACCGCGCCGAAGGGCGCGTCGAAGGACGATCTCGAAAAACTGGCGCTCGCCAGCGACAAGGTGCAGCGCTCGATCGACGGCGCGGCGATCCGCAAGGTGATTGTGGTGCCCGACAGGCTGGTCAATATCGTCACCTGATGCGCGCCATCTTCGCCTCCCTCGCCCTTCTCGGGCTTTCCGCCTGCGGCCTCCAGCCGATGTATGCGGGTGGCGGCAATGGCGCGGTGGCGCAGGGCCTCGCGGCAGTCGAAGTGCCCGCGATACCGGGCCGCGCCGGCTGGCTGGTGCGCAACGAACTGGTCGACCGGCTGGGCGCGGGAGGCAATGCGCCAGCCCGCTATCGCCTAGACGTGCGGTTGGACGACCAGCTCGAAGGTCTTGGCGTTCTCGGCGACGACACCGTCTCGCGCGAGCGACGGACCCTGCGCGCCCGTTATCAGCTGGTCGACGTCTCGAACGGAGAGATCCTGCTCGACGCGACGGCGGGCAGCGATGCGGGGATCGATGTCGTCTCCAGCGAATATGCCGTGATCGCGGCGGAACAGACCGCGCTCGAAAATCTCTCGCGCGAGGTCGCCGACCGGATCGTGGCGCGGATCGCCCTGCGATTGCGCGAGGGCCCTGCGCGGGTCGCCGAGTGAAACTCACGCAGAAAGACTTCGCGTCGAAAGCGCCCAACGCGGCGCGCAATGCGGCGATCTTCTTCTTCTGCGGACAGGACGAGGCGGGCGCTTCGGCTGCGGCGCAGGCGCTCATCGCCATGCTGCCAGAGGCGGGCGAGCGGGTCGAGATGACGGGCGCGCAATTGCGCTCCGATCCGGCGCTGCTGGGCGACGAGGCGCGCTCCTCCTCGCTGTTCGGCGACAAGCGCCACATTTACGCGCGTGTCTCGGGGGACGAGGCCCATGACGCGCTCAAACTGTTGACCGAAACGGGCGACATGGGCGCGGGCGAGGCCTGCCCGGTCGTGGTCGTCGCCACCTCCGCCACCGATAAATCGCGCACGGCCAAGCTGCTCGAAAAGCGCAAGGATGCGGTGGTGGCGATGTTCTACCCGCCCAATCTCGAAAGCGTCACCCATCAGGTGCGCGCGATGGGCGATGCGGCGGGGGTGACTCTCTCCGGCGCGCTGGCCGAGCGGATCGCGCGCGCCGCTGCCCTCGACGTGCGGCTGGCGCAGTCGGAAGTCACCAAGCTCGCCCTCTATCTCGACGCCGCGCCCCAGGCGCCGCGCCAGGCTAGCGCCGAGGATCTCGACCTGATCGGCGCGAGCAGCGAGGAGGACGGGTTCATGCCGCTCGTCAACGCCGTGCTTTCGGGCGAACAGGCGAAGCTGTCGGGCGAGTTGAAGCGGATGCGCGAGGTTTCGCTGAACCCGGTCGGGCTGTTGCTGGCCTTCGAACGGCGCGCCGCGCAATTGGCGAAGATCGCCGCGCGGCTCGGCCCGCGCCAGAATCTCGACGAACTCAATCGCGGGGAAAAGGCCTCGCTCGGCATCTTCTTCAAGGAAGAGCGCGATATCCGCACCCAGCTCGCCTATTGGCGCGGCGCACGGCTCGATCGCCTGACCACCCGGCTGGTCGAACTGCATCGCGAATTGCTGGCGAACAGCCAGGCGGCGGAACTGCTGCTGTCGCAGGCGCTGGCGGGCATGGCGCGCAGGCCGGGGCGGCGATAGGGCCTGTTCTGGGGGCCTAGTCCTGGGGAACCGAGAAGGTCCCCGTCACGCGACCTCCCGTATTGGTGGTCGTGACGCCGCCATCCTCGCCCGCCACGCTGGACGATCCGCTCGCCGCGCCGTCCACGCTGGAGACGCCGCTGCGCAGGTCGATCACCAGCCGTCCGCCGTTCAAGGTGTCGCTGCCGCGTTTGAGGCGCACGTTCCCCGCCATGGTGATGATCCGGCGGTTGAAATCATAGACGGCGTTGTCGCCTGCCGCGCGTTCGTCCCCGCGCGTCACCACCACGCCGCCGGTCGCCATGATGCGCTGGATGCTGAGCGAGCCCGCGTCCGAATAATTCACCAGCGTGCGCGCCGCCGTCAGCCGCAATCCGGCCTGTTCGATCACCACATTGCCCGACAGGACGACGCGGTTCTGGCGATCCTGCAATTCGATCCGGTTGGCCGCGAAATCGACCGGCGCGTTGGAATTATGGCCCGCGAGCGCCTGCGCGTTCGACTGGATGCCCGCCATCAGCGCGATCGTGGCGGCGAATCCGCCGATTGCCCAGCGCGTGGCGGTCTTCGTTAGTGAGGTGGTCCTGGTCGTCATCGTCACGGCATCCTCAATCGGCCGGGTATCATCCGCAGCCTGGCATTCCCTTCGAGCGCGACGGTGCGCGCGTCGAGATCGGCTTCCAACTCGTTGGCGGAAAAGGTCCCTGCGGGAATAGCGCCGGAGACGCCCCCGGTTCCCACCACGGTCTTGCTGGAAAGGCTGATCAGCACATCGCGCAGCAGCATCGAATACCCGTCCGCCGCCGTCATCCGCACCGCGCCCGGCACGCGCATCGCGGCGGCATCGATATCGTAGGCTCCGCCGGGCGCCAGCAATTGGGCAGGCCCGTCGCGCAACAGGATGCGGGCACGCATATCGTCCATCCGCACGATACCTTCGAGGCTGGAGCGCTGCACCGCCTCGCCCGCCGTCAGCGAGAAGGGGCGCCCGCTATCGTCCCGGCCCCGATACAGCGCATTGTCGACGCGCAGCCGCTCGTCGATCACGGCGACCTTGTTGCGATCGAGCAGGAAGCTGATCTCCCCGCGCGGGCTCAGCGGCGTGATGACCATCAGTGCGGCGACCACGCCGACCGCCATGGGCAGGGCCTTGGCAAGGAACCCGACCAGACGGTCGTGCCGTCCGCCGGGCGCGGCGAAATGCTGGCGGCGGCTGCGCCTCTCGGCTGCCTGTTCGGTTTCGATCCGGCGTCGGCCGGTGGCCTCTACGCTCGCCATCGCGGGGCTATGCGGAGGCGTGGCTGAATATGTCGTGATCGGGCCAGCCGGCGAGATCGAGCCGCGCGCGATGGGGCAGGAAATCGAAACAGGCCTGCGCCAGCTCCATCCGGCCTTCGCGCTTCAACCGCTTTTCCAGCTCGTCCTTCAGCCGGTGGAGATAGCGCACGTCCGATGCCGCGTAATCGCGCTGCGCCTCGGTGATGACGGGGCCACCCCAGTCGGAGCTCTGCTGGTGCTTGGAGAGGTTCTCGCCCAGCAATTCCTCGACCAGATTCTTGAGGCCGTGGCGATCGGTATAGGTGCGCACCAGCTTGCTCGCGATCTTGGTGCAGAACACCGGCGCGGCGGTCACGCCGAGATAATGTTCGATCGCGGCGAGATCGAAGCGGGCGAAATGATAGAGCTTCACCCGATCGGGATCGCCCAGAATGGCGGCCAGATTGGGCGCTTCGTATTCGCTGTCGGGATTGAAGCGGACGAGATGTTCGTCCCCCCCGCCATCGCTGATCTGCACCACGCACAGGCGGTCGCGCGGGGTTATCAGCCCCATGGTCTCGGTATCGACCGCGACGGGCCCTTCAAGGACGACATCGGCGGGCAGGTCTTCTTCGTGGAAATATACGGCCATGCAGCGGGCCTTAGGCGCATCGGGGATTGAGGGAAAGGGGCGCTGGATCGTGGGCCCTGCGCACCGTATCGAAGCGGGGATGTCCGACCCCGTTCCCGCAAGCTGGCGCGCCGCGCTCGATCCCGTTCTGGCGAGCGGGGAGGCGCGGCGTCTGGGCGGTTGGCTGAGCGCCGAGGAGGCGGCGGGCAAACCGATCTATCCCCCGCGCGGCACCCGCCTGCGCGCGCTCGCGCTGACGCCGCTCGACGCGGTGAAGGTCGTGATCCTGGGGCAAGACCCCTATCACGGGCCGGGCCAGGCGATGGGCCTGAGCTTCTCCGTGCCCGAAGGCGTCAAAATCCCGCCGAGCCTGCGCAATATCTACAAGGAGCTGGAAAGCGACCTCGGCATCGCGCCCCCGTCGCATGGCGACCTGACCCGATGGGCCGAGCGAGGCGTCCTGCTGCTCAACACGTCTTTGACGGTCGAGGCGGGGCGGGCAGGCAGCCATGCGGGGAAGGGGTGGGAAGCGATCACCGACGCCTGCGTAAGAGCGGTCGCGGCGCGCGCCGAGCCGAGCGTCTTCATCCTCTGGGGAGCCCACGCGCAGACGAAACGCAAGACGATTCCCGAGATCGCAGCGCCGCGCCATCTCGTGATCGCAAGCCCGCATCCCAGCCCGCTCTCCGCGCGCCGCGGCTTCTTCGGCTCACACCCCTTCAGCCGCGCGAACGCGTTTCTCGAGGAAAAGGGACGCGGCGCGGTCGATTGGCGGGTGTGAGAACCTAACGCGGCAGGTCCGTCACGCCCATCAGCGCTTCGTCCACCGCTCTTGCACATTGGCGGCCTTCGCGGATGGCCCAGACGACCAGGCTCTGACCGCGCCGCATATCGCCGCAGGCGAAGACGCCGTCCTGATCGGTGGCGTAGCGCTGGGTATCGGCCTTGACGTTGCCGCGCTCGCACAATGCGACGCCCGCCTTGTCGAGCAGGCCGCGGCGCTTGGGACCGGTGAAGCCCATGGCCAGGAGGATGAGATCCGCCTTCAGCGTGAATTCGCTGCCCGGCACTTCCTCGAAGGAGCGGCCGTCCCATTCGATCCGCACGCATTCGAGGCCGGTGACGTCGCCATTCTCTCCGACGACGCGCTTGGTCAGCACCGCCCAGTCGCGCTCCGCCCCTTCCTCGTGGCTGGACGAGGTGCGCAGCTTCAGCGGCCAGTGCGGCCAGGTCATCGCCTTGTCCTCCTTTTCGGGAGGCTTGGGCATGATTTCGAGCTGCGTGACGCTGGCTGCGCCCTGGCGGTTGGAGGTGCCGACACAGTCGCTTCCCGTGTCGCCGCCGCCGATCACGATGACGTGCTTGCCCTTGGCGCTCAACGTGCCGCGCGGCGCGGCGCGTACTTCGTCGTCACCCGCATTGCGCTTGTTCTGCTGGGTGAGGAATTCCATCGCCAGGCGCACGCCCGAAAGCTCGGCCCCCGGAATGTCGAGCCGGCGCGGCTCTTCCGCCCCGCCTGCCAGCACCACCGCGTCGAAATTGTCCTGCAAGGCCTGGAAGCTGACCTCCACGCCCACCTCGGCGCTGGTGCGGAACTGGACGCCTTCGGCCTCCATCTGCACCGCGCGGCGGTTGATGAGGTGCTTCTCCATCTTGAAGTCGGGAATTCCGTAGCGCAGCAATCCGCCGATCCGGTCGCTCTTCTCGAACACCGTCACCGCATGGCCCGCGCGCGCCAATTGCTGGGCGCAGGCGAGGCCAGCGGGGCCGCTGCCGACCACTGCGACCGATTTGCCGGTCTGCTTTTCGGGAATTTGCGGTTCGACCCAGCCTTCCTTCCAGCCGCGATCGACGATCGCGCATTCGATCGATTTGATCGTCACCGGCTCGTCCACGATGTTGAGCGTGCAGGCCGCCTCGCACGGGGCGGGGCAGATCCGGCCGGTGAATTCGGGGAAATTGTTGGTTGAATGAAGGACGGCGAGCGCGTTCTTCCAGTCGTCTTCATAGACGAGGTGATTCCAGTCCGGGATGATGTTGTTCACCGGGCAGCCGTTATGGCAGTACGGAATCCCGCAATTCATGCACCGCGCGGCCTGCTTGCGCAGCGCGCCTTCCGCATGGGGAATCGTGAATTCCTTGTAATGCGTCAGCCGCTCCTGCGGATCGGCATAGGTGCGATCCTCGCGGTCGTATTCGAGGAAGCCGGTTTCCTTGCCCATCAGATGAATCCCAAACAAAAAACGCCATGATCAAACTCCTCGTCATTGCGAGGAGCCGAAGGCGACGAAGCAATCCAGCGCCTTGCCGTACCGCTCTGGATCGCCGCGTCGCTTCGCTCCTCGCGATGACGACAAGGGCTATAGGACGGGCTCATTCCGCCGCCTCCATCGCAGCCTGTTCGCGTTCGTCTTCCAGCGCTTTCAACGCCTTGGCGTAATCGCGCGGCATCACCTTCTTGAATTTCGGCAGCGCCGCGTCCCAATCCTCAAGCAGGCTGGTCGCGAGCTTCGAGCCGGTGTGCAGCTGGTGGCGTTCGACCAGAATGCGCAGCCGCTCGGCATCGTGATAGAGCGGATCGCCCATCCCGTTATTCTCGACCGAGAGGCCGCGCTGCTGCGGCTGGCCCCAGCTCTTTTCGGCGCCTTCGACTTCGTCCGTCGATACCGCGAACACATCGACCTGCGCCGGATTGACGCGCTGTTCGAAAGTGCCGTCGGGATCGTAGACATAGGCGATCCCGCCGCTCATCCCCGCGCCGAAATTGCGGCCCGTCTTGCCGAGCACGCAGACCACGCCGCCGGTCATGTATTCGCATGGATGATCGCCCGTGCCTTCGACCACCGCGACGGCGCCCGAATTCCTGACTGCGAAGCGTTCGCCCGCGACGCCGGCGAAATAGGCCTCGCCCGCGATCGCGCCATAGAGGACGGTGTTGCCGACGATGATGTTCTCGTCCGCCGTGCGGGGCGCGTTATCGGGCGGACGAACCGCGATGCGGCCCCCCGACAGGCCCTTGCCGACATAGTCGTTGGCATCGCCCGTCAGGTCGAGCGTGACGCCGTGGGCCAGCCATGCGCCGAAGCTCTGCCCGGCGACCCCGGTGAAGGCGATGCGGACGGTTTCGGGCGGCAGGCCAGCATGGCCATACTGTTCCGCGATCCGGCCCGACAGCATGGCGCCGGTGGTGCGGTTGACGTTGCGGATCGGCCGTTCGATCGTGACCGGCGTGCGGTTGTCGATCGCATCCCGGCAGGCCTCGATCAGATCGTTGTCGAGCGCGGCGCCGAGCCCGTGATCCTGCGTCAGCGTATGCCGGAGCGGCACGCCCTGGGCGACCTGCGGCTGGGCGAGCAGGCGCGACAGGTCGATCCCGCGCGCCTTCCAGTGGCGATGGACGCGCGCCGTATCGAGCCGGTCGACGCGGCCCACCATCTCCTCAACGGTGCGGAAGCCCATCTCGGCCATGATCGCCCGCAATTCCTCGGCGACGAAGAAGAAATAATTGATGACGTGTTCGGGCGTGCCGGTGAAGCGCTTGCGCAGGACCGGGTCCTGCGTCGCCACGCCGACCGGGCAGGTGTTGAGATGGCATTTGCGCATCATGATGCAGCCTGCCGCGATCAGCGGAGCGGTGGCGAAGCCGAATTCGTCCGCGCCGAGCAGCGCGCCGATCGCAACGTCGCGCCCGGTCCTGAGCCCGCCATCGACCTGCACCGCGATGCGCGAACGCAGATCGTTGAGCATCAGCGTCTGCTGCGTCTCGGCCAGGCCGATTTCCCAGGGCGAACCCGCATGGGTCAGCGAAGTCAGTGGGGACGCGCCCGTCCCGCCCTCGTAGCCCGAGATGGTGACGTGATCCGCCTTGCACTTCGAAACGCCCGCCGCCACGGTGCCGACGCCGACTTCGCTGACGAGCTTCACTGAAATGCGCGCCTTGGGCTGCACGTTCTTCAGATCGTGGATCAGCTGGGCGAGATCCTCGATCGAATAGATGTCGTGGTGGGGCGGCGGCGAGATCAGGCCCACGCCGGGGGTCGCATGGCGCACCTTGCCGATCACCTTGTCGACCTTGTGGCCGGGCAATTGCCCGCCTTCGCCGGGCTTCGCGCCCTGCGCCATCTTGATCTGGATATCGTCCGAATTGACGAGATATTCGGTGGTGACGCCGAACCGGCCGCTGGCGACCTGCTTGATCCGGCTGCGCATCGAATCGCCATTGTCCATCGGCACGAAGCGGTCGGGCTCCTCGCCCCCTTCGCCGGTGTTGGAGCGCCCGCCGATACGGTTCATCGCGATGGCGAGCGTGGTGTGCGCCTCGCGGCTGATGGAGCCGTAGCTCATCGCTCCGGTGCTGAACCGCTTGACGATGTCCACCGCCGGTTCGACCTCCTCGAGCGGGATCGGCTGGTCCGCCGGTTTCAGCTCCATCAGCCCGCGAATGGTCAGCAGGCGTTCGGACTGCTCGTTGATCGCCTTGGCGTAAGCGGCGTAATTGTCGGGCTTGTCGCCCCGCACCGCGTGCTGGAGATTGGCGACCGTTTCCGGCGTCCAGGCGTGATCCTCGCCCCGCAGGCGATATTGGTAGATCCCGCCGACATCGAGCATCCCTTCGTAGAGCGGGCTGTCGCCATAGGCTTGGCCGTGGCGCAGCACCGCTTCTTCCGCGATTTCGGCCAACCCGGCGCCGCCGATCGTGGTCGCGGTGCCGGTGAAGAAATCGTCGACGAAATCCTGCGCCAGCCCGACCGCGTCGAAGATCTGCGCGCCGCAATAGGACTGGTAGGTCGAGATGCCCATCTTGGACATGACCTTCAAGATGCCCTTGCCGACCGCCTTGACGAAATTCGCCTCGACCTTCTTCGCGTCGAGATACGGCAGCTTGGTGGCGCGAAGGTTTTCGAGCGTTTCGAAGGCCACATAGGGATTGATCGCTTCCGCGCCATAGCCCGCCAATGCGCAGAAATGGTGTACTTCGCGCGCTTCGCCGGTTTCGACGACGAGGCCGGTCTGCATCCGCAGGCCCTGGCGCACCAGCTGATGGTGCACGGCGGAGGTCGCCAGCAGGGCAGGCATCGGGATGCGGTCCGGCCCCTGTTCGCGGTCGGACAGGATCAGGATCGTGTGGTCCTGCAACACCGCCTCGGTCGCGGCCCAGCACATTTCCTTGATCGCCATGGCGAGGCCCTCGGCCCCGGTGCTGGCATCCCAAGTCGTGTCGATCGTCGCGGTGCGGAACGCACCGTCGAGCGCGACTTCGACCGAGCGGATCTTGGCCAGATCCTCGTTGGTCAGGATCGGCTGCGCGATTTCGAGCCGCTTGTGCGATCCCGCCTCGCGCCCGAGCAGATTGGGGCGCGGGCCGATCATCGACATCAGGCTCATCACCAATTCCTCGCGGATCGGGTCGATCGGCGGGTTGGTGACCTGGGCGAAGTTCTGCTTGAAATAATCGTAGAGCAGGCGCGGGCGCGCGCTCAGCACCGCGATGGGCGTGTCGGTGCCCATCGATCCCACCGGGTCCTCGCCATTCGCGGCCATCGGCTCGAGGAAGCGCGAGAGGTCCTCCTGCGTGTAACCGAAGGCCTGCTGGCGTTCGAGCAGCGAGGTTTTCGCACTCGGAAGCTCCGACAATTCGGGTTCGATATGCGAGAGGTCTTCCAGCTTGTACTGCGCGCGGTCGAGCCATTCCTCGTAAGGATGTTCGGCGGCGAGCTGCGACTTCAGCTCGTCATCCTCGATGATGCGGCCCTGTTCGAGATCGATCAGCAGCATCTTGCCGGGCTGGAGGCGCCATTTGCGGACGATTTCCTCTTCCTCGACCGGGAGCACGCCGCTCTCGCTCGCGAGGATGACGTGGCCGTCCTGCGTCACGCAATAGCGCGCGGGCCTGAGGCCATTGCGATCGAGCGTGGCGCCGATCTGGCGCCCGTCGGTGAAGCAGACCGCGGCGGGCCCGTCCCAGGGTTCCATCAGCGCGGAATGGTATTCGTAGAAGGCGCGGCGGCCCGGATCCATCAGGTCGTTCTTGGCCCAGGCTTCCGGGATCAGCACCATCATCGCATGGGCGAGGCTGTAGCCGCCCGCCAGCAGCAGTTCGAGCGCATTGTCGAGGCAGGCCGTGTCCGACTGGCCATGCGGGATCAGCGGCCACATCTTGTCGAGATCGACGCCGAGCAGCTCGCTTTCCATCGTCCGGCGGCGCGCATTCATCCAGTTCACATTGCCGCGAACCGTGTTGATCTCGCCATTATGCGCGGTGAAGCGATAGGGGTGGGCGAGCCGCCAGCTGGGAAAGGTGTTGGTCGAGAACCGCTGGTGGACGAGCCCGAAAGCGGAGGTGCAGGCCTCGTCGCGCAGATCGTCGTAGAAGCTGCCGACCTGGTTCGCCAGCAGCAGCCCCTTATAGACGATGGTGCGGCTGGAAAAGCTCGGGATATAGGCCTTGGGAAGATCGGGAAGGCCGTGCTTTTCGGCCAGTTTCGCCAGCGGATTGAGCGTCTGCTTGCGGATCACGATCAGCTTGCGTTCGAAGGCGTCCTGATCGGCGCAGTTCTCGCCCCGCGCGACAATGCATTGGCGCATCACCGGCATGGAATCGATCACCGCCTGGCCCAGCCCGTCGAGCGTGGTCGGCACGTCGCGCCAGCCGAGCACGCGCTGGCCTTCCTTGGCGGCGAATTTCTCCAGCTGGTCGGCGACGAAACGGGCCGCCTCCTCGTCCTGCGGGAGGAAGCACTGGGCGACCGCATATTGGCCCGGCATCGGCAGGTCGACGCCTTCCTGCTCGGCCCAGCGGCGGAACAGCGGATCGGGCAATTGCAGCAGGATACCCGCGCCATCGCCCAGCAAGGGGTCCGCGCCCACGGCGCCACGATGGTCGAGATTGGCGAGGATTTCCAGCGCGCGGGTGACGATCGAATGGCTTTTCCCGCCCGCGATATGCGCCACCATGCCGACACCGCAGGCATCGTGTTCGTTACGCGGATCGTAAAGCCCGCTGGCGGGCGGCGGGAAACCGGTGGTCGTCATCGCTTGCGTCACTCGCATCCTTCGTGGCCGTCGGGCGCGAGGAAGCAGGCGAATGCGACCTCACGACTCGACCGTTCTCGCCGTACCGGTCGGGCACAGCTTAAATGTCGTGAAAAGCCCTTGTGACGATCGGAAGAAATTTTTGCAACTGCGAGAGGCGAAGGATTATTTCGCGGGGCAAAAGCTGATCAGGGGAGGGGCGTCAGGAGCCGTTGCCCACCTGGTCGAGCTTGGCGAGAGCGGCCCTGAGCATCGCCTGGGGATCGCCGGCGCCGCTATCCGCATTTGTCGTCTTTTGATCTGCGCGCGGCGCTTCATTGCCCGGAAAGGAAACCACCTCGTCCCCCTGCTCGCGAGCCTTTTGCGTCGAGCGATCGGCGGCGGTCTTACCCCCCAGAGCATCGATCGCGAGTTCGAGACGCGCGACCAGTTCGGGTAGCGAAAGCGTATCGGTCGGCGGGTAAGGAGCGGTCTCCGCCCCTTCGCGGATCTGCGGCGCAAGCTCGCTCTCCGCCTCCTGCTCCGGGTCCCTGTCGGGGGCTTCGTCGCGCAGGGGCGGCGTTCCCGAAACGAAGGAGGGATCGAAAATGCCGACTTCCGCGTCCTCATTGGGGCCATCCTCGCGGAAGGACAGCGTTTCGTGATCGTCCGCGTCCACTAACGGAATTGCAGGAGGGGGGATCGGGTCGGCATCGTCGAAGGCGCGCGGCGCATCGTCCTCGCGGCGGAGGCGCGCAAGACCGGCGACCAGACGGTCCGCCTCGGCGCGCTGGGGATCGTCAGCGGGGGGCGGACTATCGGTGCCATCTGCCGTATCCATATCCGTCCCGTCGCCCGGATATTCGCCCGCTTCCTCTTCGCGAAGCGCCGCTTCGAGGCGCGCGAAATCCACGCCGCGCTCCGCCTCTTTCGGGCCATCCGCCGGGTCGAGATCCGGCGAATGGGCGTAATCACTTTCGCCGTAATCGTCAGCATCCTCGGCCATCGTCTCGCGCCAGGCCTGCCAGGCGGTGGGCGCTTCGTCGTCTTCCGCCGCTGAATGGTCTGCCTGGTCCGCAGCGGCGATAGGCGCGTCGGAAGGATCGGCAGAAGCGGCCGGACGCGATGCGCGGCGGACCTGCCAGGCCACGAACAGCCCGATCAGCGCCCCCAGACCAGCTGCGGCGAGGGTGATCGCCAGTCGCGCGGTGGTGCCGAGCGGGGGCTGCGCGGCCGGGATGATATCGGCAAGGCCGGTCGCGCTCGCCGCGCTTTCGAAGATCGCGGCGGGCAGGACGAAGGTCCCCGCGCCGAGCAGGGCCGCGAACCAGAGTGCCACCAGCACCGGAAAGGCCGGATGGCTGCTGAGGGGGCGGGAAGAGGATGAGGTCATGGCAGGGCGCTCACTCGGTCAGGCGGCGCGCCGGGCGCCGTTTTCAGGCCGGTCGCCTACCAGACGTTGGTAAACGGGACGATAATTTTCGACATTGCGCGCCCAGTCATGCCGCGCGGCGACATGGGCGCGGCCCGCCTCGCGGATCGCGTCCCAACTGTCCCGGCGGTCGATCAGATCGGCGAGCGCGGCGGCGCAGGCGGCGGGATCGTCCGGCGCGAACAGGATACCCGTCTCTCCATCCGTGATCAGTTCGCGATGCCCGCCCACATCGCTCGCGGCGACGATCCGTTTCTGTGCCATCGCCTCGAGCGGCTTCAGCGGCGTCACGAGATCGGTCAGCCGCGATTTCTTGCGCGGATAGGCGAGCACGTCGACGAGCGAATAATAGCGCTCGACCTCGTCATGCGGCACGCGCCCGGCAAAGACGATCGCGTCATGCGCCGGGCTGGCGACTGCCTGCGCCCGCAAGCTGTCCTCCATCGGCCCGCCACCGACAAGGAGCAGGCGCGCGCCCGGATGGCGCTCGCGCAACAGGGGCATCGCGGCGATGAGATCGTCGAGCCCTTCGTAATCGTAGAAACTGCCGATGAAGCCGATCACCGGCCCTCCATCCAGAGCCAATCGCTCCGCCAGCGCCGTGTCGCGGGCAGGCGGCTCGCCGAACAGGGTGAGGTCGACGCCATTGGGAGAGAGCGCGATCTTTCCTGCGTCATGTCCGCGTTCGACCAGATCGCGGCGCAGGCCGTCGCAGATCGTGAACACCGCGTCGGCCCCCGCGACGACCCGGTTTTCGAGCGCGCGGGTGAGGCGGTATTTCACCGATCCCTCGCGCCCGGTCAGATTGCCGACCGCCGCATCCTCCCAGAACGCGCGGATTTCGTAGACGAAGGGCAGGCCCATGCGGCGCGCGGCTCTCAGCCCCGCCATCCCGCACAGGGCGGGCGAATGGGCGTGGAGGATATCAGGCCTCCAGTCTTCGCTCACCCGCTCGATACCGCTGCGCAACGCCTCGATTGTGCGCCATTCCCTGACTCCCGGCGGACCGGTGACGGGGCCGGGCACGCGCTCGAAGGTCAGGCCGTCATAGGTCGCCGTGCCCGTCTCGCCTTCGTGATAAAGCGGGCCGGTGATCGCGCGCACTTCGTATCCTGCCGCCTGCTGCGCTTTCAGGATCGCGCGCGTGCGGAAGGTATAGCCCGAATGGATCGGCAGCGAATGGTCGAGGATGTGCAGGATACGGGTCATTGCGCTATATCTCTTGCATATCAGGCTTAACGCGGCGTCAACCGCCTCCGCGTAAGAGCCGTCTTCGTCTCATCGGAAACGCGCGCACTTGATCGACTATTTCGCCCTTGCCCTGTGCCATGGACTGTTGCTGATCGCTTTGCTCAGGCTGGCGCGGCGCAGCGATGTCGACAAAGATGCCGCGCTGGAGGACGAGGCGGACACGCTCTCCGCGCGCGAAAAGCGGGCGAAGCGGCGCAAGCTGTCCGCCACGGCACGCGAACCGTGATCGATCTCGCCCTGTTCGCCTTCGTGATGGCGTTCCTCGCCCTGGGGGTCGCGCGCCCGTTCCTGTGGGTGCTCGCCTATATCTATATCGACATCCTCGCGCCCCAGAAGATCGGCTGGGTGCTGACGCCCGCGCTTCCCATCTCGCTGATCGCCTTCTGCGCCGCCTTTGCCGGCTGGCTGCTGACCGATCCCAAGAGCGAGACGCGCTTCCATTATCGCCAGGGGCTGATGCTGTTCCTGCTGCTATATTGCTTCGCGACGACGCAGACCGCCGATTTCCCGGTCGAGGCGGCGACGAAGTGGGAATGGGTGTGGAAGGCGCTGGTCTTCGCGATCTTCCTCCCCTTCACCCTCACCACGCGCACCCGGATCGAGGGGGTGATCCTGACCATCGTGCTGACGGTGGGGGCGATCGTCATCAGCGCCGGGATGAAGACCGCGCTGGGCGGGGGCGGGTATGGGAGCCTCTATTTCTTCGTCAACGACAACTCCAACATCTACGAAAGTTCGACGCTCGCCACGGTCGCGATCGGGATGACGCCGCTGGTCGCCTGGCTGATGAAATACGGGCGCGTCTTCCCGCCCGACTGGCGCGTGAAGGTTTTCGGCGTGTGCCTGATCTTCGCCTGCCTGCTGATCCCGGTGGGGACCGAGGCGCGCACCGGCCTGCTTTGCATCGCGGTGCTGGGGATATTGCTGCTGCGCACGGTCAAGAACCGGATCGCCTATATCGCCGGGGCAGCCATGCTCGGCCTCGTCGCGCTGCCCTTCCTGCCCGCCAGTTACTGGGAGCGCATGGCGACCATTACCGAGCATGGCGGGGACCAGTCGGCCTCCACCCGCGTGGCGGTGTGGGAATGGACGATCGACTATGTGAGCGAACATCCCTTCGGTGGCGGGTTCGACGCCTACAGGGGCAACAGCTTCAAATACATCATGCCCGAGCGCAAGGAGGAAGGCAGCTCGGTCTCGATCGAATATGTCGAGGTGGAGGACAAGGGGCGCGCCTTCCACTCGTCCTATTTCGAGCTGTTGGGCGAACAGGGCTATCCCGGCTTCATCGTGTGGATGATGCTGCAATTGACGGGCCTGTGGCAGATGGAGCGCCTGCGTCGCCGCTATCGCACGCGGGACGGGCCGGAGGACGCCTGGATCGGCCCGCTCGCGGCGGGATTGCAGAACGCACATGTCGTCTATCTCGTCGGCGCGGCGTTTCAGGGGATCGGCTATCAGCCCGTCATCTACCTGTTCCTCGGCCTCCAGATCGCGCTGTGGACCTATTGCGCGAAACGCGAATCGCTCGCCCCTGATGAGGGTAGCCAGCAACGCAGATCGCGGCGCGAGAAGCGTGCGCACCGCAATCCGTCTTCCGCGCCGGTTCGCGAAACTGCCATGCCGTAACGGCACGCGCGGCGCGGTTGCGCCATGCTTTTCCTTGCGCCATGAGGCCCTCTGACAGGCGTGATCTTTCGCGCCGCATCAAAGAAGGAGAGGCCGATGACCCCGCAGGAAGTGGCAGACAAGACCGGAGAACAGCTGGGCACCAGCGAATGGGTCGAGATGACGCAGGAGCGCATCAACCAGTTCGCCGAAGCGACCGGTGACCACCAGTTCATCCACGTCAACGAAGAAGCCGCCAAGATGACGCCGTTCGGGGGCACCATCGCCCACGGTTTCCTGACCCTGTCGATGATCCCCTACCTCACCGCGAACAGCGACGTGCCGCGCGTGGACGGGATCAAGATGGCCGTGAACTACGGCGGCAACAAGACGCGCTTCATCAACCCGGTCCGTTCGGGCAAGCGCATTCGCGGCCACTGGAAGCTGCTTGAAATGACCGAGAAGCGCCCCGGCCAGTGGCAGCAGACGGTCGAGATCACGATCGAGATCGAAGGCGAGGACAAGCCCGCGCTGATCTGCGAATGGATGACGATGTATTTCGTCTGATCCCCTTCGATCGTGACATTCCCCACCCGACCCCTCCCTTGAAGGGGGAGGGGCTCCAGAACCCCTGAGGATTTCCACCATGCGTGACGCAGTAATCGTCTCCACCGCCCGCACCGCCATCGGCCGCGCCTATAAGGGCGGGTTCAACGACACCAAGGGGGCGACGCTCGGCTCCTATTCCCTGAAGCCCGCTATCGAACGCGCCGGGATCGAGCCGGGCGAGGTCGACGACGTGTTGTGGGGCGCCGCCCTGCAGCAGGGTGCGCAGGCCGGCAATCTCGCCCGCCAGGTCGCGCTGCGCGCCGGATGCCCGATCGGCACCAGCGGCATGACGATCGACCGCCAGTGCTCCTCCGGCCTGATGAGCATCGCCACTGCGGCGAAGCAGATCATCACCGACCGGATGGACGTGGTCGCCGCCGGTGGTCAGGAGAGCATCTCGCTCGTCCAGACCAAGGATATGCGCGTCATGCCCGATCCCGAGCTGATGCAGATGCACGGCGCGATCTATATGCCGATGCTCCAGACCGCCGAAACGGTCGCCCAGCGTTACGGCATCAGCCGGGACCAGCAGGACGAATACGCCCTCCAGTCGCAGCAGCGCACCGCCGCCGCGCAGGAAGCGGGCAAGTTCGATGACGAGATCGTTGCCGTCTCCACCACCCACAAGGTGCAGGACAAGGAAACGGGCGAAATCTCGGACGTCGCGATCACCATCGACAAGGACGAAGGCAATCGCCCCTCGACCACGCTCGAAGGCCTCAACAGCCTCAAGCCGGTGATGGGCGAAGGCACCACGATCACGGCGGGCAATGCTTCGCAGCTTTCGGACGGCTCGAGCGCCAGCGTGCTGATGGAAGCCAAGGTCGCCGAGAAGAAGGGCCTCACGCCGCTCGGCCGCTATGTCGGCATGGCGGTCGCGGGCACCGAACCCGACGAGATGGGCATCGGCCCGGTCTTCGCGATCCCCAAGCTGCTCGAACGCTTCGACCTGAAGGTCGACGATATCGGTATCTGGGAGCTGAACGAGGCTTTCGCCGTCCAGGTCCTCTACTGCCGCGACAAGCTCGGGATCGATAACGACAGACTGAACGTCAATGGCGGCTCGATCTCGATCGGCCACCCCTACGGCATGACCGGCGCGCGCTGCACCGGCCACGTGCTCTTGGAAGGCAAGCGCATGGGCGCCAAATACGGCGTCGTCACCATGTGCGTCGGCGGCGGCATGGGCGCAGCGGGCCTGTTCGAGATTTTTTGAGAGAAAAGACAGGCTGGACAAAGATGGGCGGTGCCGGAAAACGGCGCCGCCCATCTTTTTTGGCATCAACTAATGGCTGGTTTTGGGTGTGTCGGCTTCAGACGCTAGAGACAAAGATGCGCTTATCTGTTGAGGTAAATTTTGAACAATATGTCCGACAATCTTCGTTTAATGTGCTAATAGAATTTTTTCTTAAACTCCTTGGGGCGTATTTGTGTGATGGCGATAAAAGCAAATTCAAAGCGAACGCAAACCCCCGAGCCGACCTTGGACTTAATGGTGAAGGCAATCATCGAAACTATGCCTGACCATTTTGCTCCGGATGAACATAATCTGCTCCCCGACGGAAAACGGTACAAAGCGCCCGACCATTCTGTTTTGGGTGGCTCGCTTCTCATTGAACGAAAATCCCGATCGGATGACTTAAGTGAGAAGGTCGTTCGCCGCCTTACGAAATTGGGGCTGGCTCAGGGCTGGCGCGGAGGTGCTTACGGTAAGCATCGCCTTGACCGGATTATGTCCGACTTTCCAAATTTGGTGGCAGCGAATCGTGAGATTACCGACTATATTTTCCGCCAGATGCTTAAGCGGCTACGAGAAGCAAACAAGAAGTTCATTGTTTTTGCCAAGCACAATCCTGCTGCGCACAGCACTCGCGTCGTCATCGTTTCCGACCATTCAACGCAACCGGGGGGCAATGCAGCCGACGAAGCATTTATTGGAAGGAAGATGGGCGGCTATAGCCCTGCGGACGACAACATACCTTACGTCGACGCTGTGATCCTGCTGAAGCACCCGTCCTACGTATTCGATGAGGAGAACAGCTATTGGCTCAAATGTCTTATCAGGGGCAGTCTAAGCGAGCAGAATCGAGACAAGGTCGTTCACTTGGCTAGCAAAATTCATAATAGTTTCGCTCTAATTCCCGAGTTTACCCAAGCCCTCACGAAATTGCGCATGTCGGCTTTCCGGGTCACATTGATTTCCTCCTGAGGTCCTAGATTTGACAGGGAGGCCGCCCTTTCGCCTCCGCTCTATCACCCATGCTCCCCAATAAACTCCTCGACCACCGGGGCGATCTTTCCGCGCCATTTGCTGCCGTTGAAGATGCCGTAATGCCCGGCGCCCTCGGCCATGTAGTAGCGCTTCTTGGAAGCATCCAAATTCGGCGTCAGTTCCAGCGCGGCACGGGTCTGGCCTAGCCCCGAAATGTCGTCGCGCTCGCCTTCGATGGCGAGGAGGGCGGTCTTGGTGATGTCGCCCAGATCGATACGGCGGCCGCGGTGTTCGTAGGTGCCGTTGGGGAGCGAATGTTCCTGGAACACCTCCACCACGGTCTGGAGATAGAATTCCGCCGTCATGTCGCAGACGCTGCGATATTCGTCGTAGAAATCCTTGGTCGCCTGCGCGCTCGCATCGTCGCCGGCGGTGAGATGCTTGAACATCTCGTAATGGCTTTGCATGTGGTTGCCGAGATTCATCGACATGAAGCTCGCCAGCTGGAGGAAGCCGGGATAGACGCGCCGCCCGCTGCCGCGATACTGCATCGGCACGGTGGCGATGACGTTGTGGCGGAACCACTCGATCGGGCGATCCATGGCGAGATCGTTGACCGTGGTGGGCGAACAGCGCGTGTCGATCGGCCCGCCCATCATGGTGAGCGTCCTGGGCGCACAGGGGTGATCGTCCCGGTTCATGATCGCGACTGCGGCGAACACCGGGACGGAGGGCTGGCAGACGGCCATGGCGTGCGCGTCCGGCCCGATATGTTCGAGGAAACCGATCACATAATCGATGTAATCGTCGAGATCGAACTGGCCTTCGGACAGCGGCACCGTCTTCGCATCGGCCCAGTCGGTGACATAGACCTCGCAGCTTTCGACCATGCGTTCGACCGTGCCGCGCAGCAGGGTGGCGTAATGGCCGCTCATCGGCGCGACGACGAGCAGCTTGGGCGCATCGTCGGCCAACCCGTCGCGGCGGAAGCGCTTGAGATCGCCGAAGGGCCGGTTGACCACGGTCGCTTCCTCGACCGGGCGGGCCTTCCCATCGACCTTGACCGCGTCGATATTCCAGGCGGGCTTGCCATAGGTGGCGGTGGCGTGGGCGAACACTTCGAGCGCACTCGCCGCCATCGGGCCCATGCCGAAATAGCCGAGCGGAAGCGCCGGATTGCTCAGCATTTCCGAGCCGATCGCGGCCAGGGCGCTGGCGCTCGATAGCCAGCTGCGTTGCAGTTCGTAGGCCTGGTAAAGCATTGCGGTTCCCCTGCGGACGCCTGTTCGAGTTCTTTGTGGCGTGCTTCGTTTGTCGGGACAAGGTGGCGATGGAATGCCTTGTGTGCAACGCACAATGCACGAAAAGGCGGCAAACCGCGCCTCTGGCGAGTGGATTTTCTTGGCCTGCGGGCTTACGTGCGGGGCATGGATGCCACTCCGCGCAAAATCTCCCGCAAGCGCCGCTTCGGCCGTGGTTCGCGCGCCGAGGGGGCGGGGCCCGACACGGGGACGGACATCGGCACTGGCGAGGCGCGCTCGCTGAAGCCGCTGCGCATGGTCTATTCTGCGGTTGCGAACTATCCCGGCTATCTCGCGCTCGCAGGCCTGGCGCTGATCATCACGGCGGCGGCCACGCTGGCGATCCCCGCCGGGTTCAAGATGGTGATCGATCGCGGGTTCTCGGCAGGCGGGAATGCGGACGATATCGGGCGCTGGTTCCGCTATCTGCTGATGATCGTGGCCGTCCTCGCGGCGGGCACCGCGATGCGGTTCTATTTCGTCAGCTGGCTGGGCGAGCGGGTGGTCGCGGATATCCGCCTGCGCGTGCACCGCAATCTCCTGCGGCTCGCCCCCGCCTTCTACGAGGAGAACTCCCCCAAGGAGATTTCCAGCCGCATGACCAGCGATACCGCGCTGATCGAACAGGTCGTCGGCACCACCGTCTCGGTCGCGCTGCGCAATCTGCTGATGGCGATCGGGGGGACGATCTACCTGTTCTACCTCGTGCCCGGCCTCACCATCGGCCTCGTGCTGATCATCCCGGCGATCGTGATCCCGATCACCTATTTCGGGCGCCGCCTGAGAACGGTCAGCCGCACCAGCCAGGATCGGGTGGCCGATATCGGCGCGATGGTGACCGAGGTCCTCTCGGCGATGAAGATCGTCCAGGGCTTCAATCAGGAAAAGCGCGAGGCGGATCGGTTTCAGGAGGCGGTGGAGCGCACATTCGGCGTGGCGCGGCGCCGCATCCTCATCCGTGCGGCGATGACCGCGATCGTGATCCTGTTCGTGTTCGGCGGAATCACCATCCTGGTCTGGCGCGGGGCGACCGCCGTGAGCGAAGGGACGATCACGGGCGGCACGATCGCGGCCTTCGTCCTTACAGCCGGATTGGTGGCGGGCGCCTTCGGATCGCTCACGGAGGTCTATGGCGACCTGTTGCGCGGCGCGGGCGCGGCGAGCCGGTTGGGCGAATTGCTGGAGGAAACGCCCGATATCGCGCCGCCCGCAAGGCCCCAGAGCCTCCCCGTCCCACCGCGCGGCAGCCTGTCCTTCCGCAACGTCACCTTCCGCTATCCAACCCGGCCCGATGTCGCGGCACTGAAGGATTTCAGCCTCGAGGTCGAACCGGGCGAGACGGTCGCCATTGTCGGGCCTTCGGGGGCCGGTAAATCGACCATCTTCCAGCTCGCCGAGCGGTTCTACGACCCCCAGGCCGGCACGATCCGCCTCGACGGGGTCGCGCTGACGAGCGCCGATCCCGCCGACATCCGCGACCGGATCGCCATGGTGCCGCAGGACGGCGTCCTGTTCAGCGCGAATGCGCGCGACAATCTGCGCTACGGAAACTGGGCGGCGAGCGATGAACAGATCTGGGATGCGGCGCGCGCGGCCAATGCCGCCGATTTCCTCGAACGCCTGCCCGACGGGCTCGACACCTATCTGGGCGAGAACGGCACCCGCCTGTCGGGCGGACAGCAGCAGCGGCTGGCCATCGCCCGCGCGCTGTTGCGCGATGCCCCGATCCTCTTGCTGGACGAGGCGACCAGCGCGCTCGATGCGGAAAGCGAGCGGCTGGTGCAGGATGCGCTCGAACGGCTGATGCAGGATCGCACCACGCTCGTCATCGCCCACCGCCTCGCCACCGTGCGCGCGGCGGACCGGATCGTGGTGATGGAGGATGGCGCGATCGTGGAACAGGGCACGCACGCCCAACTCTCTTCGGGCGAGGGCCTCTATGCCCGTCTCGCGACCCTCCAGTTCGGGCTCGAAAGCGCCTGATCGCTTGCGTTTTCGGCGGTTCAGGCCGCTTTCAGCCGCACCATTCTATAAAGCCCGCTCTCGTTCCGACGAACGGCGTTGACGGGTCGCACCGGGCGCGCTTCACCCTGCCGGGTGACCTTCGGGACATTTCGTCCGCAAGTTTGGGAGTCGCCTTTCTATGATCCGCCATATTCTTTCCGCCGGGGCCAGCGTCCTCACCCTGTCGCTCGCCGTGCCCGCCGCCGCGCAGGACGCGCATGAGATGGAGGGCGTCCACGAGGTGTTCCATGTCGAGCAGGGCGATGCGCCTGCCGCCGCCACGGTCGCCACGCCGACCATGAGCTTCGGGACCTGGGGCTTCGATCCCACGAGCCTGTCGCCCTCGATCGATCCGGGTGACGACTTCTTCGCCTACGCCAACCAGAAATGGCTCGATGCCAATCCGCTGCCGCCCGAATACAGCCGCTTCGGCGCCTTCAACCTGCTGCGCGAGAAATCGACCAGCGACGTCAAGACCCTCGTCGACGAATTGGTCGCGCGCGATGCCGCCAGCCTGTCGAATGACGAGCGTCGCATCGTGGCCGCCTACAACGCCTATAACGACACCGCCGCGATCGACGCCGCGGGTCTCGCGCCCGCGCAGCCCTATCTCGATGCGATCCGGGGCACGGACGATCTGGCGCAGCTCGTCACGCTGTGGTCGAAGCCCGGCTATTCCAGCCCGCTCGGCGGCTATGTCTCGGTCGATGCCAAGGAGCCGACGCGCTATTCTGTCTATCTCGGCTCGGGCGGCCTCGGCCTGCCCGATCGCGATTACTATCTCGACACAAGCGAGAAGGGCCAGGCCATCCAGGCCAAATATCGCGACTATCTGACCTTCCTCTACGAACAGGCCGGATACCAGAATGCCGCCGCGATGGCGCAGCAGGTCTATGATTTCGAAGACCAGATCGCGCGCACCGTCACCTGGGACCGCGCCACGCGCCGCAATCGCGACCTGACTTATAACGCGCTGACGCCTGCCGAATTGCGCGCCATGGCGGGCGATTTCCCGATTGACGCGATGCTGACCAATTCGGGCTTTGCCGACACGGACCGCTTCATCGTTTCCGACCTGCCGCCGAGCGATGCGCGGGCGCAGGAACTCGGCCTCGACGAAGCGACGCTTGCCAAGATCGGCGGCGGCACGCCCGCGATGATGAAGCTCGTTCAGGCGACCCCGCTCGACGTGTTGCAGGCCTGGACGGTCAAGGGCTTCCTGAATTCGAACGCGGCGGTCCTGCCGAGTGCGCTCGATAACGCGCAGTTCGCTTTCTACGGCACGACGCTGAACGGTACGCCCGAACAGCGCCCACGGTGGAAGCGTTCGATCGACGAGACCGAAGGCCTTTTGGGCGAGCTGGTCGGCGCGTCCTATGTCGAGCGCTATTTCCCCGCCGAGAACAAGGCCGCGATGGTCGATCTGGTCGCCAATCTGCGCAAGGCCGTCGCCCAGAGCATCGACGATATCGAGTGGATGAGCCCGGCGACCAAGAAGGAAGCCCTGGCCAAGCTCGACGCGTTCGATCCCAAGATCGGTTATCGCGACGAGCTGGAAACCTACGACACGCTGGCGATCGATGCCGACGGCCCGCTCGCCAACCGCATGGCGGCGGCGCAGTGGCAGTGGGACGATATGCTGTCGAAGCTCGGCGGTCCGATCGATCGCACCGAATGGGGGATGCTGCCCCAGACGGTGAACGCCTATTACAACCCCACCAAGAACGAGATCGTGTTCCCGGCGGGCATCCTCCAGCAACCCTTCTTCGGTATCACCGCCGATGCGGCGGTGAATTACGGGGGGATCGGCGGCGTGATCGGGCACGAGATCGGGCACGGTTTCGACGATCAGGGCTCGAAGTCCGACGGTACGGGGATGCTGCGCAATTGGTGGACCGATGCCGATCGCGAGGCGTTCGATGCGCGCGGCAATGCGCTGGTCGAACAGTATAACGCGTTCTGCCCGCTCGACGATGGGGAAACCTGCGTGAACGGGCGCCTGACGCTGGGCGAGAACATCGGCGATCTCGGCGGCCTGGCGCTCGCTTATCGCGCCTACAAGCTGCATCTGAACGGCAAGGAGGACAAGGTGATCGACGGGCTGACCGGCGATCAGCGCTTCTTCCTCGCATGGGCGCAGGTGTGGCGCTCGCAGCAGCGCGAGGATGCCGCTCGTCAGCGCCTGCGCACCGATCCGCACAGCCCGGAGGAATTCCGCGTCAACGGCGTCGTGCGCAACATGGACGCCTGGTACAACGCCTTCAACGTGACGCCGCAGGACGATCTGTATCTTCCGCCCGAACAGCGGATCGTGATCTTCTGATCGCGCTGGTCGCATAGACTATCCCGGGGGGCGGCAGGTCGCTTGACTTGCCGCCCCCTTTTGTCTTGGGGGCAAGCATGTCCACCACCCTTACCGCTATCCTCCTCGGCATCCTCGAAGGCCTGACCGAGTTCCTGCCCGTTTCATCGACCGGGCACCTGATCCTGGCGCAGGGCTTCTTCGGCTACGATCCGGCCCAGTGGCGCCAGTTCAACATCGTGATCCAGTTGGGCGCGATCCTGGCGGTGGTGGTGAGCTATTGGTCGCTGTTCTGGTCGATGGGGACGGGCCTCTTGAAGGGGGATGCGCAATCGGTTCGGTTCGTGCGCAACATTTTCCTCGGCTTCCTGCCCGCGGCGGTCATCGGCCTGCTCGCGAAGGACGCGATCGACGTGATGCTCGAAAGTCCGCTCGTGGTGGCGGGTGCCCTGATCGTGGGCGGGATCGCGATCCTCGTTTTGGAAAAGATCATTCCCGCGCGCCCCGATCACGGGGTGGCGGCGCTGTCGTGGAAATCCTGCCTCACGATCGGCCTCGTCCAGTGCCTGGCGATGGTGCCGGGCACCAGCCGCTCGGCAGCGACGATCATGGGGGCGCTGGCTATGGGCGTGGGGCGCAAGACGGCGGCCGAATTCAGCTTCTTCCTCGCCGTGCCGACCATGCTGGGTGCCGCGACGGTCAAGATCCTCGACGAACCGGCCCTTCTCGCAGGCGAAGCGGCGATCGGATGGACCGAGATCGCGCTGGGCTTCGTCGCCGCCTTCCTGGTGGCGCTGGCGGTGATCCGCGCCTTCGTCGCCTATGTTTCGAAGCATGGCTTCGCGCCTTTCGCTTGGTATCGTATCGCCTTGGGTCTGGTCGCAGTGTGGTTCTTCGCGATTGCGTGATCGAGCCCCATAATGTGAGGCTGCCTGCGGGCTGCGCCAGGAACAATCCGGCTACTTCGACAAAATCCCGCCATAATCGGGAACCGAACCGCTCTTGGGCGCTTATTGCACCCATAAGCCAGTCGGATAAGCTTTCATGGGTCTGATAATTCTCATCGTGGTCGGCGCCTTGCTCGGATGGCTTGGTTCCATCGTGCTGCGCCGCGAAGATCGCGGTGCGATCCTGACCATGATCGGGGCTGGCATCGTCGGCTCGCTGCTTGCCGGGGCTATACTCGGCAATGCCAATCTGTTGGCAACAGTCGGCCCGCTCGACCTGCTTTGGGCGGTTCTGGGTGCGATCGCCGCGATCGCCCTCGCCGATGTCGCCCGCCAGCGGGCCTTTCGGTGATCGGCCCGATTACGAGTCACTAGAAGGGATTTTTCCACGCAGTGTGGAGAATCCGATAAAAAGGGGAAGAAGAATGAAGAAAATTGCTTTTGCATCGATGGCCGCGCTCGGCCTGACGCTCGCCGCCTGTGACAGCCCGCAGGAAAACGCCATGGAAGACCAGGCGGAAACCATGGAAGACAATCGCGACGCGATGGTCAACGACATGGAAGCTTCGGGCGAAATCACCGACGAGCAGGCCGACGCCATGGACGATCAGACCGATGCCATGGAAGAGCAGATGGAAGAACAAGCGGACAATATGGACACCCCGTAAGTCCGGTATTCTACCGATATAGAAAGGGCCCCGGAGCGATCCGGGGCCTTTTTTTGTTCCGCATCCCCTCCGGGATGCGATGTCCTCGCGCCTTCGGCGCTGCGGGCGGGCGGTCGCCCTTGCGGACCCTGCGGGTCCGAGCTCCGCCGCCAGGCCTCAAGGCCGGGAATGGTCCGGTCCGCAACCAGCGGACCGCAAGGCCACGCGGCCGCCCCGCAGGTGCCCCGGAGCGAAGCGCCGGGATCAGCACCGAGGACGAACCCGCGGAGGCGGGTTCGCTTTACAAAAACCGGACCAGCGGACCGCAAGGCCACGCGGCCGCCCCGCAGGTGCCCCGGAGCGAAGCGCAGGGATCAGCACCGAGGACGAAGCCACGGAGGTGGCTTTGAAAACTAAACAGCCTTCGCGCCGCTCCCTCGTCCGCCTCTGAGCGTATATTCCAGCGTTCCCGGATGCAGCACGTCATCGACATCGATCACGGCGGTGTTGGCGTAAGTGAAGCCGGGATCGAGCGTGCGGTAAAGCCGGTCGAAATCGCGCTCCACCGTCTGCTGATAGAGATCCTCGAAGCTCTTGATCACGAAATAGGTCGGTTGGAGGTCGCTGATGACGTAATCCGTGCGCATGACACGGTCGACATTGAGCATGATGCGATTGGGGCTTTCCGCCTCCACCGCGTAGACCACCTCGGTCGGCCCCGAAAGGATGCCCGCCCCGTAGGCGCGGATATCGCCGGGCGCTTCCTGCAACAGGCCGAATTCGACCGTATACCAGTAAAGCGATCCCAGCGCCTTCAACCGGTTGTGGCGCATCGCCTTCCATCCGGCCTTGCCGTATTCCTGCATGTAATCGGCATAGACCGGGTCGGTCAGCATCGGCACATGGCCGAACACGTCGTGGAAGACGTCGGGTTCCTGAATGTAATCGAACGTTTCGCGCGTGCGGATGAAATTGCCCGCCGGGAAGCGGCGGTTGGCGAGATGCCAGAAGAAGACATGGTCGGGGATCAGCATGGGGACGGGCACCACGCTCCACCCGGTCAGTCTGCCCAGTTCCGCGCTCAGATCGCCGAAATCGGGCACGCCGCCGCGCCCGAGATCGAGCTTTTCGAGTCCCTGCATGAACGCGGTCGCCGCGCGGCCGGGAAGCACCTCCATCTGGCGCGCAAACAGATCGTTCCAGATCGCGTCGTCGTCCGAATCGTATTCGGTCTGCTTGGGTTCCAGCCAGTCTTCGCCGAGGTGGTCGGGCCGCTTAAGCGGAGCGGTGAACACGCCTTCGGGCATTTCGGGAAGGCGGGTGAAATCCTGTTCGGGTTCAGCGAGTGTAGCCATGCGAGCGATGTAAGCCCTTGCGCTCGAAAAACCAAATCTCCGATCCGAACGGGCCGGATTTCAGGCGAGCGTGGCGGAGGCCTGCGTGACCTGCCGCCCGTCTGCGGCGAACGCCGCCAGTTCGAGAGCATCGTCCTTCTCGCGCAAGGTCAGATGCAGTGGCTCGTCCGCGATCGCCGGGCTGAGACCACGGAAGCGGAAGCTCGTTAGTCGGTTCTCGCCGCATCGTTCGGCGGCAAGCTGCAACAACAGGCTGGCGGTCAGCGGGCCGTGCACGACCGGCCCGCGATAGCGTTCGACATCGCGCGCATAGGGCGCATCGTAATGGATGCGATGGGTGTTGAAGGTCAGCGCGGAATAGCGGAACAGCAGGCGCGGGTCGGGCGTGAGCGCGCGATGCATGGTCCAGCCGCTCGCATCGAACGCCTCCGGTCCCGGTTCAGGAGGGGAGAGCGGCGCGTCGCCCGCCAGCGCTTCGAGATAGACGAGAGTCTGCGTCTCGCTCACCGCGAGCGCGCCGTCCGCCGCGGTCTCGTGCTCGACCTCGACGAAGACCATCCGGCCGCGACTGCCCGATTTATCGGTGATGGAGGCGAGACGGCTGACCCGCTCGACCGTCGCGCCGACCGTGAGCGGCGCATGGAAGCGGATCGCGCTGCCCGCCCACATCCGGCGCGGCAGGGGCACGGGCGGGAGGAAGCTCGCCGCGCTGTCGTCGCGCGCCGGGTGGCCGTCCTCGCCCAGCCGGGACGTGCGCGCCTCGGGCGTGCAGAGGCAGAAGTGAATGCCCTGCGGCATCGCTTCGTCCGAAGGCGCATCGCGATCGAAGGTCGCGCACCAGCGGGCCGCCAGCGCCGCGTCCAGCCGATCGGCGGACCGCTGCTCGCGCCCGATCCAGTCGGCGAAATCCTTCACTGGTCAGCCGCGCATCACAGCGCCGCGTATTCGCGCAGCATATGCTTGGCGATCTGCAATTGCAGGATCTGGGTGGTGCCTTCGTAGATGCGATAGATGCGCGCATCGCGGAAGAACCGCTCGGCATCGTATTCCGCCAGATAGCCCGCCCCGCCATAGATCTGCACCACGCGGTCGACCACCCGGCCGCACATCTCGCTGGCGAACACCTTGAAGGCGGCGGCCTGCTTGATCGTGCTTTCGCCCGCATCGGCGCGCGCCGTCACGTCCGCCATCATGCATTCGGCGGCGTAGATCTCGGTCTCACTTTCGGCGAGCATCTGCTGGATCAGCTGGAAGTTCGCGATCGGTTCGCCGAACGCCTTGCGCTCGGTGGCGTAGCGCAGCGCGGAATCGAGCGCGCGGCGGGCATAGCCGGTGCTCGCCGCGCCCACCGAAATGCGTCCGTTGTCGAGGCTCATCATGGCAAAACGGAAGCCCTGCCCGGTCTCTCCGCCCAAGAGCGCGTCGCCGGGCACATGCACGTCGTCGAGCATCACGTCGGCGATGTGCGATCCGGCCTGGCCCATCTTCTTGTCCGGGCTGCCGGTGGAAACGCCGGGCGTGTCCATCGGCACGATGAAGGCGCTGACATGCGCGTTCTTGGGCAGCGCATCCTTCTCGGTGCGCGCCATGATCAGCGCGACATCGGCATGGGGCGCGTTGGTGATGTAGCGCTTCGATCCGTTGAGGATCCAGCCGTTACCGTCGGGATCGGGCTTTGCCGTGGTCGCCATCGCCGCCGAATCGCTGCCCGATCCCGGCTCGGTCAGGCCGAAACAGGCGATCTCGCCCGCCGCGATGCGCGGCCACCATTCGTCCTGCTGGGCCTTGGTCCCGCCATTCTTCAGGGCGGAATTGAACATCCCGATATTGATCGAGAAGATCGATCGGAAGGCGGGCGCGGCATAGCTCATCGTCTTCACGATCTTGGCGTATTGCGTCATGTTCAGCCCGGCGCCGCCGTGATCTTCGGGCACGGAGAGGCCGAACAGGCCCATGTCCTTCATCTCGTCGAGGATATCGTCGGGCACGCGATCGTTCTCGATCACGTCCTTTTCCGCCGGGATCAGCCGTTCGCGGACATAGCGTTCGAGCTGTTCGTGGAACTGGGCGAAAGTGTCCGCGTCCATGCCCGGATTGCGGGCGGGGGCGGGCTTGGTGGCCGGTGCGTTCATTCATTCTCTCCCGTAGTCTGGCCCATATCCTGGCCCATATCCGCTTCGTCCGTGCGCTGTTCGGCCCCGTCCTGTTCGGCCCCGTCCTGTTCGGCCCCGTCCTGTTCGGCCAGAACGTCGGCGGGGATGCGGCGCTCTTCGATCATCTGAGCCGCCTCGTCGAGCGCGCGGGCCTCGCCCACCGTCACGCCGCCGGGGCCCGGATCGTTGTCCGACGGGCCGCAGGCGGCGAGGAGGGCGGTTATCGCGAGGACAGGCCCCAGAACATGCGCAGAGCGCACCGGCCTAATCCTGATTCATCGCGTCCATCGCCGCAGCGGCCGTGGCGGCGGCATCGTCGCCTTCATCCTGGATCGACTGCTGGCGCGCGGCCTCGGCAGCGGCGGCAGCCTCGGGGTCGACCGTCTGCGTGGTGCTCGGAACCACCGGATCGGGCATCGAGGCCTGCGGGTCCTCGACCGGCATCGCATCGACATTCTCGAGCGCCTCATTGGCTTCGATCTCGACCGTTTCGGTGTCGGTTTCATAGGCGGCATCGTCGGAATCGCTGCACGCGGCGAGCGCGAGCGGAGCGGCGATCACGGCGGCGACCAAGGCGCAGGTGCGGGCGGGCGTGTGGGAAGTCAGGCGGAATTTCATCGGTCTCTCCAAAACAGGCGGGCGGCGCGAGGCGACCCTGATAGTGTGCTGCGCTGTTAAAGCGCCACGCGGCCATAGGGGGCAAGGGGAAAATGGCCGAAAACACCCGCCCGGCCCTTCGCGCGTGCGGCGATCTCTGGCAGGGCGGGGCCGATGGACGACCTTCTCGCCCCGGATCGCCCCAGCACGGATGCGCTGGATGGAAAGCTCGACGATGCGCGCGCCGAATTGCGCCGCACCTTCGGGTTCGACGATTTCCGCGGGCGACAGGCGGCGGTGGTCGAGCGTGTGCTGATGGGCCGGTCCACGCTGGCGGTGATGCCGACGGGCGCGGGAAAGTCCCTGACCTATCAACTGCCCGCCACCATGCTGGCGGGGACCTGCGTGGTGGTCAGCCCCCTGATCGCGCTGATGCACGATCAATTGCGCAGCGCGCGCGCCAACGGCATCCGCGCCGCGACCCTCACCAGCGCCGATGCCGACTGGCGCGAGACGCAGGATGCGTTCCGCGCGGGCGAGCTGGATCTGCTCTACGTCGCGCCCGAACGCGCCAGTCAGCCGCATTTCCGCGAACTGCTGAGCGCCGCGCCGCTTTCGCTCTTCGCGGTGGACGAGGCGCATTGCGTTAGTGAGTGGGGCCATGATTTCCGCCCCGATTACCGGATGCTGCGCCCGATGATGGACGCGTTTCCAGACGTCCCGCGCCTCGCGCTGACCGCGACCGCCGACCGGCAGACCCGCGCCGACGTCATGGCGCAGCTGGGGATCCCGG
Organism: Qipengyuania pelagi; assembly: GCF_009827295.1. Classification (NCBI taxonomy): domain Bacteria; kingdom Pseudomonadati; phylum Pseudomonadota; class Alphaproteobacteria; order Sphingomonadales; family Erythrobacteraceae; genus Qipengyuania; species Qipengyuania pelagi. Next base: position 471,449 of record NZ_WTYD01000002.1, read on the forward strand.
AAGACGGCCTCGTCCTCGCCGGGTTCGACCGGCCCAATATCCGTTACGCGATCACGCCGCGCGACAATCCGGTGCGCCAGATCGCGGGGATCATGCAGGATCGCCCCGGCCCCGGTATCGTCTATGCGCCCACGCGCCGCAAGGTGGAGGATATCGCCGAAAAGCTCGCCAGCGCGACCGGGCGTCCCGTCCTGCCCTATCACGCGGGGCTTCCCGCCGAGGAGCGGGCGGACAACCAGGCGCGCTTCGTCGCGAGCGAGGATATGGTGATCGTCGCCACGATCGCCTTCGGCATGGGGATCGACAAGCCCGACGTGCGCTTCGTCGCCCATGTCGGCGTGCCGAAATCGATCGAGGCCTATTATCAGGAAACCGGCCGCGCGGGGCGTGACGGCGATCCGGCGGGCGCGGTGATGCTGTGGGGGGCGAGCGATTTCGCCACCGCGCGGGCGCGGCTGGAGGAAGTGCCCGAGGATCGCCGCATGGCCGAACGCCAGCGGCTGGACGCGCTGGCGGGCCTGGTCGAGACCGCGCAATGCCGCCGCGCCATCCTGCTGCGGCATTTCGGCGAGGACCCGCCCGAGAGTTGCGGCAATTGCGACAATTGCCTCGATGCGCCCGGCGTGACCGATGCGACCGAACTGGCGCGCAAGCTGCTCAGCGCGGTCTACCGCACCGGGCAGAGTTTCGGCATGGGTCACCTCGAGAAGGTCCTCACCGGAACCGCCGACGATCGTGTCCGCCAGCGCGGGCATGACACTCTGTCCGTGTTCGGGATCGTCGGTGGCGAGGAGGCGGGGCTGCTGAAGCCGGTCGCAAGGGCGTTGCAGGCCCATGGCCACCTCGTCGCGAACGATCACGGCGGTCTGGCTTTGGGCGGAGGGGCGCGCGAAATCCTGAAGGGGGAGCGCGAGGTGGCGATCGTCATTCCTCCCAAGCGCGAACGCAGGGGACGGCGCGGTGGGGGCGCGACGCCCAATCCGGTCGGCAATCCCCTGTTCGAAGCGCTGCGCGCTTTGCGCAAGGAACTGGCCGAGGAAGCGGGCGTGCCGCCTTATGTGATCTTCCACGATTCGACCTTGCGCGAAATGGCGCTGGCGCGGCCCGATACGCTGACCCGACTCGGCCAGATCGGCGGCGTGGGCGCCAAGAAGCTGGAAGCGTACGGAGACCGCTTCCTGCGCTGTATCGTCGAGAATTGAGACACGCGGTAAAATTATCGTGCCGGTAAGTCTCGCCGCGCTACAGTGACGACATGAGATCTCGCACCCGTATCGCCGCCCCTGCCCTGATCGCGCTCGCCGCCGTCACGCTCCCGCTTTCCGCCCAGCAACGGGCGCCGTTTTCCGTCGCCGAGACCGGGCGGAGCTACGCCTCGCTTCAGGACGCGGTCGATGCGATCGGCGCGGGCACGGGCACGGTGGTGTTCGCGCCGGGCACCTACAATGAATGCGCCGTGCAGCGCGCGGGCACGATCACCTATCGCGCGATGGAGCCGGGTTCGGCCACGCTTTCCGGCGTCGCCTGCGAAGGCAAGGGCGCGCTGGTCCTCGGCGGCGAAGGGGCGACGGTGATCGGCCTCGTCTTCTCGGATATCGCCGTGCCCGACCGCAACGGGGCGGGCATCCGCCTCGAAAGCGGCGATCTCGCCGTGACGCAGAGCTGGTTCCGCGACAGCGAGCAGGGCATCCTGACCGCGCACGATCCGAACATTCATCTGCGCATCGACAAATCGACCTTCACGCGGCTCGGCACCTGCGAGGGCGACGGGGGCTGCGCCCATTCGATCTATACCGGCGAAATCGCCGAGACCGCCGTCACGCGCAGCCGCTTCGAAGCGGGCACGGGCGGGCATTACCTGAAGAGCCGCGCGGCGCGCACGATCGTCGAGGATTCCAGCTTCGACGATGCGGCGGGGCGCGGCACGAATTACATGATCGACCTGCCCAATGGCGGCAATGGCCGGATCGTGCGCAACTGGTTCGTCCAGGGGCGCGACAAGGAGAACTGGTCCGCCTTCATCGCGGTGGGGGCGGAAGAGGGGAATTACTCGTCCGACGGCCTGGTCATATCGGACAACGACGCCCGCCTCGTCCCCGGCCTCAGGCGCAGCCCGGCCTTCATCGCCGACTGGACGGGCGACCGCCTGTCGATCGCGAACAACGAGCTGGGCGCGGGCCTGAAGCCGTTCGAAAGCAGGTAGGGGCGTAAGCTACGGCAGCAGATGCCCCGCCCGGTCGCGCTTGGTGGCGAGGTAGCGGGCGTTGTGCGGGTTGTCGGGCAGGGCGTGGGGGACGCGTTCGGCAACCGTCACGCCCTCTGACTCCAGCGCCGCGACCTTGGCGGGATTGTTGGTCATCAGCCGGATGCTGGAGACGCGCAGCAGGTCGAGGATGCGCGCGGCGGTCGGAAAATCGCGCGCTTCGTCGGGCAGGCCCAGACGGGTGTTCGCGTCCACCGTGTCGTGGCCCTGATCCTGCAAGGCGTAGGCGCGCAATTTGTTGACGAGGCCGATCCCGCGCCCCTCCTGCCGCATATAGAGCAGGACGCCCCAGCTCCCGCGCCGCGCTTCGTCCGCCATGGCGTGGAGCGCGGCGTCCAATTGCGGGCCGCAATCGCATTTGAGGCTGCCGAGCACGTCTCCGGTCAGGCATTCAGAGTGGAGGCGCACGAGGGGCGCGATGCCGGAGCGGCGCTGTCCGATCACCAGCGCGACGTGTTCGCGCGTGTCGGCGGGGCTGCGAAATGCGATAATCTCGGCCTGTTCGAACGCCTCGACGGGCAGGCGCGCGCGCGAGGCGATGATGAGGTTCGCCGGATCGGCATAGGCCCGCGCATCGGCCAGCGTCAGTGCGACCGGCGGCTCCGCCCCCTCGGGTGCGACCATGAAGGCGGGGAGGATGCCCGCGATCCGCGCGAGGTCGAGCGCGGCGCGCGCCTGATCCGCCCAATCGCCGTGCGGCAGCGCCTTGAACGGTCCCTTCATCGGATGCGCCAGATCGAGCGCCGGGTCCGCCACCGCCAGCGCCGCATCGCGCGAAAACCGCTCGGCCCCACGCAACAGCACCGGCTCCCCGGGAATCGCCGCCTCGCGCTGATTGGCGAGCTTCAGCGTCGCGGCGCGGCTGGCGGAGATCAGCAGCGTTTCGGCAGCCAACGCGTCGTCGTAGCACGTCTCGATCGGTTGCAGGACCGGCCCGCCATCGAGCTGGATCGGCCAGCCATGGCGCAGCGCATCGACGCCCTGTGCCGCGCGACGCGGCGAAGGTTCGGCCTCGCTCAGAGCGCGAATTCCGTGACGAGGGGGACGTGATCGCTGGGCTTTTCCCAGTCGCGCGCGCCTTCGTGGACATGGTGGGCGACCGCCTGCGCGGCCAGTTCGGGGCTCGCCCACATATGGTCGAGCCTGCGCCCGCGATCATTGGCTTTCCAGTCCTTGGACCGATAGCTCCACCAGCTGTAATAGCGTTCGGGCGCGGCAATGTGCTGGCGCCCGATATCGGCCCAGCCATGCGCGTCCATGAAGCGTTGCAGCGTGTCGACCTCGATCGGCGTGTGGCTGACGACCTTCAGCAATTGCTTGTGGCTCCAGACATCGCTTTCGAGCGGGGCGACGTTGAAATCGCCCACGATCAGCGTCGGGCGGTCGACCGTGTCGGCCCAGCGGGTCATGCGTTCGAAGAAGTCGAGCTTCTGGCCGAATTTCACATTCTGCTCGCGGTCGGGAATGTCGCCGCCCGCGGGCACGTAGACGTTCTCGACGATCATCCCCTGATGCGCCGGATCGGTCAGTTCCACCCCGATATGGCGCGCCTCGCCATTGTCCTGCCAGTCATGCCTGGAAAAATCGCGGATCGGCACCTTCGCCACGGTGGCAACGCCGTGATAGCCCTTCTGGCCGTGCACGGCGAAATGCTCGTAACCGAGCGCGCGGAACGCCTCGTAGGGAAACTGGTCCTCCTGGCACTTGATCTCCTGGAGGCAGAGCACGTCGGGCGCCTGTTCGGTCAGGAAGCGTTCGACGATCGGCATACGCAGCCGCACCGAGTTGATGTTCCAAGTCGCGACGGAAAGGGTGGGGGAGGTCATGCGGGCGGACTTAGGCACAGGCCGCGCGGGGGGCAAGTTTCACCGTTTCGCCACACGCGAATGTCATTTAGGGCGGATCGGACAGTCGAGGAGAATGAGGATGGGGTTTGGTCGCAAGGCGGCATTGGTCGCAAGTGTGTTCACGCTGACGCTGGGTGCCTGCACCACCGCGCAGGGGGGAACGGCGCCGGTCGCTTCGGCACCGCCCGCCGCTCCGGCACAGGCCAAGGCCAAGAACGTCATCCTCTTCATCGGTGACGGGATGGGGATCTCGACGATCACCGCCGCGCGCATCTATGCCGGGCAGAAGCTCGGCAAATCGGGCGAGGAGCACGTGCTCCCGTTCGAGACGTTCGAGAACGTCGCGCTGGTGAAGACCTACAACACCAACGCCCAGACCCCAGACAGCGCGGGCACCGCCACCGCGATCCATTCGGGCGTGAAGACCAAGATCGGGATGCTCGGCATGGGGCCGGGAGCGATCACCGGCGATTGCGCCAGCGGGCGGGGGCATGAATTGCCGCTGCTCGGTGAAGAGGTGAAGCGGCGCGGCCTCGCGCTCGGCATCGTCAGCACCGCGCGGATCACCCATGCGACGCCCGCTTCGGTCTATGCCCGCAGCGTCGATCGCAATTGGGAGGCGGATATCGGCATTCCCGAAGGCCAGCGCGGGCAGATGTGCCGCGATATCGCGCTGCAATTGGTCGAAAGCGATTTCGACCTCGCGCTGGGCGGCGGGCGCGCGGCCTTCTTCGGAGCGGACGGCAGCGTCCAGCGCATGGCGGCGGATGGCGACCTGCCGCGCGACTGGGCGGCGCGCACCGGCGGCAGCTATGTGAGGACGGCGGAGGAGCTGGCGGCGGCCCCTGCGGATCGCCCCGTGCTGGGCCTCTTCTCGCCCAGCCACATGACCTACATGGTCGACCGCAAGGCGGACACGACCGAGCCGACACTGACCGACCTCACCGCCAGTGCGATCGCGCGCCTGAAATCCGATCCGCAGGGCTATTACCTGATGGTCGAAGGCGGGCGAATCGATCACGGCCACCATGCGGGGCAGGCGGGCTATGCGCTGGAGGAAGCGGTCGAGTTCGCGCGCGCGATCCAGTACGCGATCGACAACACCGATCCCGAAGAGACGCTCATCATGGTCACCGCCGATCACAGCCACGTCTTCACGATCGCGGGCTATCCCCGGCGCGGGAACGACATTCTCGGCCTGGTCCATCCGCCCGAAGGCGGCGGCGAGGACGGCGATAGCGGCGACGGCCCCTCGTTGGACTCGGACGGCAAGCCCTACACCACGCTCGGTTACGCCAATGGCCCCGGCGCGGTGAAGGGCGAACGCGGCGTGCCCGAAACGGGCGTGATGGCCCGCCAGCAATCCCTCGTCCCCATGGGATCGGAAACGCATGGCGGCGAGGATGTCGCGCTGTTCGCCCAAGGCCCCGGCGCCGAGCGCGCGCGCGGCGTGATCGAGCAGAACAGGATCTACGATATCATCCGCGCGGCGTTTGGGTGGGAATGAATTCAAGGTTTGGTTTTCCGCGCGTTTGCTATTTTCCGCACGCCATCCGGCGTGCGATATCCTCGCGCCTATCGGCGCTGCGGGCGGGCGGTCGCCCTTGCGGACCCTGCGGGTCCGTACTCCGCGACTAAGGCTTAAAGCTGGGAATGGTCCGGTCCGCGACCAGCGGACCGCAAGCGCGACCGCGCGCCCGCAGGTGCCCCGTAGCGAAGCGAAGGGAATAGCACCGAGGACGAACCCGCGGAGGCGGGTTCGAAAAACAAACCTATTACCGAGAACGCTCGCGCGGAGGCGCGAGCGAAACACCAAGGCGCAAAAAACCCTCGTGCCGGGGGCATTGGCACGAGGGTTCCTTCTTGCGTTCGTCACGCTTGGACAGAACGGATATCTGTGAAGATCTGGGCAACAGGGGGGAACCCGTCTTCATCCGTCCTGTGAGTTATGTTCTAGGCCCGCCGGGCTTGCTGATGGATGAACATCCGCGCTCCGACTGACGCTTCACAGCGTCGTTTTGTCGCCCTTGCGTTTACCCCGGTCGACGGGACGATTTGCGCGGGTCGGAAAAGGTGAAGGCGCTGTCCGCGACCGACATCCCGTAGCGGTGATTCGACAATCTCACCGTGGTGCGATTGTTCTGCGCGTCGAGCGCGACCCAGTGGGTCAGTTTCAACCCGCCGGGCGACTTCGCGTCGCGCTGGAAGATCAGCGTGATCACGCCGAATTCGGGACGCTTGGGATCGCGCACCTCGACGCTGACGACGTCCGAATGGCTGGTCGGGACGAGCTTGCCATAGCGCTTCACGTCACGACTGGGGTCGAGCAGCGCGCCCAGCGGCGAATTGCTGATCGGCCAGCGTTCGACCTGCTTCACGTCGTAATCGACCAGATAGAGGCTCTTGCCGTTCGAGACGACCAGCATCGGCGCGCTCTTGCCGTAATCGAAGCGGATCTTGCCCGGGCGCTTCAGCGTCAGCTCGCCCGCCATGGTCTGGCCGGCGCGGTCGGTCTGGGTGAAGCTCGCCTTCATGGTCGATATGCCGCGCAGGGCGGCGACCGCGCGGTCGAGATCGCCCGACTGGGCGACCGCAGCGGGCGGCGCGGCGATCATGGCGAGCGGGAGCGCGGCGCCGACGGCGAGCGTCAGGGCGGCGGCGAGTTTCTTGGGTTTTGAAAACACGTGGGTCATGCTCCGTTGATGAGATCGGAGCATTGAACCATCACTGAACTGGAGGCGTTCCCGCGGTTCAGCAAACCCGGCCCGCATCCGAGACGCGCTTACTTGATCTTCGCTTCCTTGAACTCGACGTGCTTGCGCGCGACGGGATCGTATTTGCGGAAGGTCATCTTTTCCGTGATGTTGCGCGGGTTCTTCTTCGTCACGTAATAGAAGCCCGTATCGGCGGTCGAGACGAGCTTGATCTTGACGGTGGCAGGCTTCGCCATGGCGTGTTCCTAAAACTTTCGCTGGGGCCGCCAGACTTTCCGGCAGGCCAAAAACAAAGGGCGACGCCGCAACGCCGCCGGTCAGGCCGGGGCCATTGGGTGATTCCGGGGGAAAAGTCAAGCGGGCGGGTGCAGACCGGCGGGCCTGTTACCAATCCACCTTGCCCCGGTTCGCCTTGACCGCGCCGCGTTCCTTCTTGGCCTTCAGCCGTTTCACCTTGCCGACGCGGTTGACCCGGCTCTTGGCGCGGCGCTTGGGCGGGGTCAGCGCCTCGCGCAGCAGCATGGTCAGCCGTTCGCGCGCCGCTTCGCGGTTCTGGTCCTGCGTGCGATATTCGTTGGCCGTCAGGACGATCTCGCCATTCTTGGTCAGCTTGCTGCCCGCGATCTCCTTCAGCCGCTCGAATGCTTCGGGCGGCAGGCCGATGCGGAACACATCGACTCGCAATTGCACCGCCGTCGCCACCTTGTTGACGTTCTGCCCGCCGGGGCCGGAGGAAGCGATGAACTTCTCCTCCGCAATCTCCAGCGCGCGATCGGCGATTTTGCCCATTATGCGGCCGTATCGGCAAATCCGAGCGCGGCGAATTCCGGCGGCAGGGGGGCGACGGCCTCGATCGGCGTCTTGCCCTCGCGCGTCACGGTCAGGCCGACGGCGTGGAGCATGGTGCGCGGCGCGGCGCCCTTCGTGGCGCCATTGCCATAGACCGGATCGCCGAGCAGCGGCAGGCCGAGCCCCGCCTCGCAATGGATACGGATCTGGTGGGTGCGGCCTGTCTCCGGCCGGAATTCGATCAGAGCGCGGCCGTCCTTCGTATCGAGCAGGCGCCAATGCGTGACCGAAGGCTTGCCCTTCTTCGCGGCGATCATGCGCCAGCCCTTCTCCGCGCTGCTGATCTTGGAAAGCGACAACTCGATCGTCCCTTCCTCGCCATTGGGTATCCCGGCGAGCACGCCGAGATAGCGTTTGCCGACCAGCCGGTCCTCGAAGGCGCGGGCGAAGCGTTTATGCGCCTTGGGGTTGCGCGCCAGCAGCAGGCATCCGCTGGTATCGGTGTCGAGGCGGTGGACGGGCAGCGGCAGGCGCTGGAAGCCGAGCTTCAGCCCGTCGAGATGATCGTCGAGGCTTTTGCCGCCGCGCCGCGGGCGATCGATCGGCAGGCCGGAAGGCTTGTCGATGACCAGCGCTTCGCCGTCTTCGTAGAGGATGGGTATCAGTGTCATTCGGTCAGTTCCGCCCGCCATAATCCGCGCACCGCATTGCCGAGCCGGAACCCGCCTTCGAGGTCCGCGATCGTCAATTCCGCTTCGCGCGCCCGGCCCTGTTCGATCAGCGAACGCCGCAGGACGCCCGGCAACAGGCCCAGTTTGAGAGGCGGAGTCAGCAAGATCCCCTCGCGCTCCACGAACAGGTTCGCGATCGATCCTTCGGTCACCAGCCCATCATCGCGCAGGAACAGAGCCTCGTCCGCGCCCGCTTCCACAGCCACGGCGTGCGCATCCTCGTAGAAACCGCGATCGGAAGTCTTGTGGCGCAGCCGCCAGTCGCCCGGATCGACGGGGAGAGGCAGGAGGATGCAGCGCGCCGGACCGTCCAGCGGCAGCGGAACCGGCCTCGCTTCCAGCGCTATCGCGCCGCCGCGCGCGACTCTCAGGCGGACCTTGTGGGGCGAGTCGAGATCGAAGGTGAGGGCCTGGATCTGGTTGCGCGCCTCGTGCCGGTCGAACGCGATGCCGAGCGTACGCGCGCTCTCCTTCGCGCGCTCGAGGTGCAGTTCGAGCAGCGTCACGCCTTGATCGGGGGTGAAGCGCATGGTTTCGATGAGGTCGAAATCGGGTGCCGTGCGCTCGGGCGAGGAGGCGCGGGCGAAGCCGCCCTTCAATACCGCCTCGCGCCATTCGACCTGAGGATCGCTGTCCGCCACGATGGCGCCGCCCACGCCCAGCACCGCCTTGCCGCGTCCGTTTTCGATCTCGGTCAGGCGCAGTGTGCGGATCGCCACATTGAAGGCGGCGCTGCCATCCCCGTCGATCCGCCCGATCGCGCCGCAATAGGGCCCGCGCGCATCGCGCTCGATCGCGTCGATCAGCTCCATCGCGCGGATCTTGGGCGCGCCGGTGATCGATCCACAAGGGAACAGCGCCCGCACGAGGTCCATCGCGCCCTTTTCTGGCGCGAGCTTCGCATTCACCGTGCTCACCATCTGGTGGACGGTGGGATAGGTCTCGACCGCGAAGGCCTTGTCGACGCTGACACTGCCCGCCTGCGCCACGCGCGCCAGATCGTTCCTCAACAGGTCGACGATCATCAGGTTTTCGGCCTTGTCCTTTTCGGACAGGGTCAGTTCTTCGCGCAAGGCTGCGTCGCTATTGGCATCCGCGCCGCGCGGGCGAGTGCCCTTCATCGGCTTGGTCCGCGCCGCCCCGTCCTTCAGCGAAACGAACAATTCGGGCGACAGGCTCAAGAGCCAGTGGGCGCCATCGAAGACGAGTCCGCCATAGCCGGCCCGCGCCGCCGGACGCAGCGCGGCATAGAGCGCCAGCGGATCGCCGGTGAACCCGCCTGCGAGGGGGAAAGTGAGATTGGCCTGATAGATGTCGCCCGCGCGGATCGCCTCTTGAAGCCGCGCGAAGGCCTCTTCGTAGGCGCCGGGCGAGATTTGCGGGTCGAGCGGGCCGATCCGCGCCTCGCCTTGGCTCTGCTCTGCCAGATAGGCCGCGACCTCACTCGCCGGAATGCGGCGCGGCTCGCCGAACAGGCCGAGCCATACCAGCGGACCTGCTGCGCCCGTCCGTTGCGCGGAGAGGGGCGCAAGGCGCGGCTCCAGCGCCAGGCCCGCCTCGTAAGCGACATAGCCCGCCAGCGACTGCCCGGTTTCGACCCGCGCGCTGTCCGCTTGCTCGAGCGTTGCGACGACTTCGCCCGGCGTGCGCGCGACGAAGATCCGTTCGGGCCGCTCGAGCAGCAGGGCATCCGCCGCACCCTCGCTGCGCGCGTCGTCGAGCAGGACCATGGGCGGGCGGGCATTCATCGCCGCCTCCTTTAGCAAGGTGCGCCCTCCTGTCGAGACGCTTGACCCGCACGGGGCGGGCGGCAAAACCTGACTTCCATGGATGATCTCTTTCTCGGACTGGGCGCGGACGGATCGCGCCAGGAGCTGCGCCTCGACCGCGCCAATCGCCACGGGCTGATCGCCGGCGCGACGGGCACCGGCAAGACCGTGACCTTGCAGGGCCTCGCCGAAAGCTTCTCGGCGCGCGGCGTGCCGGTGTTCCTCGCCGATGTGAAAGGCGATCTGTCGGGCATCGCGATGGCGGGCAGCCCCGCCTTCAAGCACGCCGACAAGCTGGAAGCGCGCGCCGAGGAGCTGGGGATCGGCCCGCTCGATTATCGCGACAATGCGGCGGTGTTCTGGGACCTGTTCGGGGAACAGGGCTTCCCGATCCGCACCACGGTCAGCGAAATGGGGCCGTTATTGCTCGCGCGTCTGCTCGATCTCAACGACACGCAGGAAGGCGTGTTGCAGATCGTGTTCCGCCATGCCGACGAACAGGGTCTGCTGCTGCTCGATCTCGGCGATCTTCAGGCGATGCTGGCGCATACGGCAGAGAACGCGAAGGATTTGTCGGCGCGTTACGGGAACGTCACCAAGGCCAGCGTCGGCGCGATCCAGCGCCAATTGCTGAGCTTCGAGGCGCAGGGGGCGGACCAGTTCTTCGGCGAACCCGCGCTGGAGATCGCGGATTTCCTGTCGGTGGACGAACAGGGGCGTGGCACGATCAACATCCTCGCCGCCGACAAATTAATGCGCAGCCCCAAGCTCTACGCCACCTTCCTGTTCTGGCTGCTCGCCGAACTGTTCGAGGCGTTGCCCGAGGTGGGCGACCCGGAAAAGCCGGTGCTGGTGTTCTTCTTCGACGAGGCGCATCTCCTGTTCGACGACGCTCCGCCCGCGCTGGAGGATGCGATCGAACAGGTCGTGCGGCTGATCCGGTCGAAGGGGGTGGGCGTCTATTTCGTGACGCAGAACCCGATCGACATCCCCGAAAAGATCGCGGGCCAGCTTGGCAATCGTGTCCAGCACGCGCTGAGGGCCTTCACTCCGCGCGACAAGCGGGCGATCCGCGCGGCGGCGGAGACGTTCCGCATCAACCCCGAACTCGACGTCGAAAGCGCGATCACCGAGCTGAAGGTGGGCGAGGCGCTGGTCTCGACACTCGACGCGGATGGCGCGCCCACCGTGGTCCAGCGCACGCTGATCGCGCCGCCCCATTCGCGGCTCGCCCCGGTCACGGCCAAGGAACGCGCGATCGTCAATTCGGTCAGCGCGCTCGACGGGAAATATGACGAGGCGGTCGATCGCGAGAGTGCGGAGGAAGTTCTGGCGCAAAAGGCTGCCGATGCCGCCGCGACGGCAACGGAGGTGGAGGAGAAGGGGCGCAGGGAGGTCGGCAAAAGGGAGCGCAAATCGACCTCGCTCTGGGGCAGGGCAGGCAAGGCCGCGGCGACTGCGGCGGCGGGCTCGCTCTCCTCGGTCGTGGTGGCGCGCGTGCTGGGCAAGAAATCCAGCGCCGATCCGATCCGCACCGGCGCGACCGCCTTCGTGCGCAACATTATCGGCGGCTTGATGCGGTAGAGCGGGCGGGATTTCAGGCCCGCCCGTTCACTTGATCGAGCGGTCCGTGCCTAGCCTTGCGACCGGCGCTGGCGCATGGTCTCGCGCATCGCGTCCCGCGCGGCCTTGCGTTCGGAGGCGGTCACCGTCCCGTCGCCATCGATATCCATGCGGGCGAAGCGTTGCATCAAGGCGGCGTCGAATTCGGCTCGGGTAATGGCGCGGTTTCCGTCGGCATCGGCGCCGCGGATCATACCACGCGCCATTCCGGCCGTCATCCGGCCATGCATGGCGGCTCTGCGCTCCGGCCGCGCCCGGTCCTCGGCGCCCGCCCGCTCCCCGCGCTTCGCCCGCGCGGCGGCCCACTCCTCCTGAGAGAGGCCACCACTGGCATCGGTGTCGAGCGCGGCGAAGCGGTCGGCCTTGCCCGTATCTTGCCGAGCACTTGGGCGAGCAGCGCGGCGTTCCCGGCGCTGTTCCGCGCGCGCCTCGCGGGCGGCCTCGATTTCGGCGCGCGAGACTTCGCCGTCATCGTTCGCATCCAGTTTCGCGAATCGATCGGCCCGGCGCGCCGCGCGATCGGTCTGGTCGAGAACGCCATCGCCATTCGCGTCCATGCGCGCGAACATCCGCGCCCCGCGTTCCTGCATGGCGGCGAGCGTGATCGTGCGCTCCTCACCATGAGAGGACTGCGCCTGAGACTGAGCCATTGTCTGGCCTTGGGCAATCGCGCCACCGCCTGCGGCGAGCGCCAGCGTGGAGAGGGACAGGGTGAGGATCGAATGCTTCATCGGACAAGCTCCTGCGATCGGCGCCAAAGCGGCACCTGCCAATCACGAAGGCTATTCCGCCGAAGCTTTCGCCATGGTGAAGGCGTTGAGCTTGTTCCCGTCCGGGTCGCGGAAATAGCTGGCGTAGAAGACCATGCCGTTATCGTCCGCCTCGCCGCGCGGGCCGGGCGCGCCTTCGTCGCTGCCGCCGTTTTCGAGCGCGATTTCATGCAGGCGATGGACCTGCGCCGTATCCTTGGCCTCCAGCGCCACCATCATGCCGTTTCCGACCGTCGCCGCTTCCCCATCGAAGGGCTTGGTCGCGGCGAGGCCGGGGGCGCCGCCCATCTCGCCCCAGGCGATGAAGGTCGGAAACTCCATCATCCGACCGACGCCCATTTCCTTCGCGATCGCATCGTAGAACGTCGCCGCGCGTTCGAGATCGTTCGTGCCGACAGTCACATATCCAAGCATCAGGCTTCTCCCTTAAAGCGACTCGCGACCGCCGGGAAGAACATTACCAGAACATTGGCGCAGGACAAGCCCCTTAGAGCGGTGCCGTCTCCGCCTCGAGCCAGGCGAGGTCCTCGCCATCCAGCTGCGGCGCCAGCAGCGCGCGCACCTTGGCGTGATAGCTGTCGACCCATTCGCGCTCGCTCGTCGTCAGCATATCCGCATCGATCAACCTCCGGTCGAGCGGCACGAAGGTCAGCGTCTCGAAACCGAGCCAGTCGCCTTCCGCGCCCTCGATCTCGACCGGGACGGTCAGGATCAGGTTCTCGATGCGGATGCCGTACTCGCCCGGCTTGTAATAGCCCGGCTCGTTGGAAAGGATCATGCCCGCCGCGAGCGGTGTCCCCGTGCCCGCGAAGGCGCCGCCCGATTTCGAGATCCGCTGCGGCCCCTCGTGCACCGCCAGGAAGCTGCCGACGCCGTGGCCGGTTCCATGGCCGTAATCGACGCCCGCCTGCCACAGATGCATCCGCGCCAGCGTGTCGAGCTGGCCGCCATTGGTCCCCAGCGGGAAGCGCGCCGTATCGAGCTGGATATAGCCTTTGAGGACGCGGGTGTTGCGATCGATCATCTCAGCCGAGGGCTCGCCCGGACCGACCCAGACGGTGCGGGTGATATCGGTCGTGCCGGCGGAATCATCGCCCAGATACTGCCCGCCGGAATCGCACAGATAGATGCTGGACGGCGGGATCGTGATATTGCTGTCCTCGTCGACCTTGTAATGCGGCAGGGCGGCGTGGCCCGCCGCGGCGCTGATCGTGTCGAAGCTCGCATCCTTCAGATCGGGGCTGATCCCGCGGAACTCGCGCAATTTGGCGGCGGCGGACAATTCGTCGACATGGCCCTTGGGCGCTTCTTCCGAAATCCAGCGCAGGAACCGGACCAGCGCCGCCCCGTCGCGTGCCTGCGCGTCGCGATGGCCCTGCTGTTCGGCGGCGGTCTTGATCGCCTTGGGCAGGATGGCGGGATCGGTCGCGCGGGCGGGCTTCGCGCCCGCATCATTGAGCGCATGGAAAATTCCCGCAACGGCGCGTTCGGGATCGACCGCCACGGTCTTGCCCGCAAACTCCGCCAGCGCCGGTTCGAAATCCGCGCGGTCCCGCACCGTCACGGCGTTGCCGAGATGCTGGACGAGGTCCGACGAGACCTTGTCCTTCGCGATGAAGAGATCGGCCGTCCCGTCGGCCCGCGCGATCACGTAGGAGAGGGCGACCGGCATCTTGTCGATATCCGCGCCGCGAATGTTGAGCAGCCAGGCCACCGAATCGAGCGCGGTGACGATGGTCGCGTCATAGCCTTCCTCCTTCAGCCAGTCGGCGATTTCGGCGCGCTTGTCCGCGCTCGATCGCCCGGCGAGCTTGTCGCCATAGGGGACGGCGGGGGCAGCGGAGGGCTCGGGCCGGTCCTGCCAGATCGCATCGACCGGATTTCCGTCGACCGGGACCAGTTCGATGCCCTTGCGCGCCAGCACCTTTTCCGCCGCTTCCACCCATTCGATCCCATGCAGCCAGGCATCGTAGCCGATCCGCGCCCCCTTCGGCGCGTGCTTGGCGATCCACTCGGCGGGGCCGGTCGCAGGCACGTCCTCGTAATCGTAGAGCTCGCCCGACACCTGTTCGCGCACCTGGACGGTGTAGCGCCCGTCGGTGAACATGGCCGCGCCCTTGCCGCTGTAATCGCCCGCCAGCACCGCCGCGCTGCCGACGCTGCCCTTGAACCCGGTCAGCCATTTCAGCCGCTCTGCATAGGAGCCGACATATTCGCCCATATGCTCATCCGAAATCGGCACGATGAAGCCGGACAGGCCCCGCTTCTGCAATTCCTTGCGCAGGTCGGTCAGGCGGGCTTCGTGGGCGTTCATCAGCATCGGCGTATCCTTTTGTCGGTTCGCGCGGGCCCATCGGGCGAGCGCGGCTTGCGGCGCGTCACGCAGCCGCATAATCATGGCCCCCTGTGTAGGGCATCGCGGCGCCGCTTTCCACCTCTGCGCCGCCATCCGAGGGGTTCATCCATGTCGTCCAAGCGTCTAGTGGCTGCGTTTTCCGTCTTTGGCCTGTCCGTATCGAGCCTGGCGCTGTCCGCTCCGCTCGCCGCCCAGGCTACCGATGCCAATCGAGAGAGTTCCGTGTCCAAACCTTCCTCCGAACCGACCGCGCCCCCCGTCGCCGAGAAGCGCGACTATTCCTACAGCCATCACGGGATCACGATTTCCGATCCCTATCACTGGCTGCGCGATGCGAGCTACCCGACCATCGATGACGAGGACATTCTCGATCACGTAAAGGCGGAGAACGCCTGGTTCGAAGCCCAGATGGAGCCGCATCAGAAGCTGGTCGACACCCTGTTCGAAGAGATGAAGGCGCGGATCAAGGAAGACGATTCGACCGTGCCCCAGAAGGATGGCGACTGGCTCTACTGGTCCGAATTCGAAGAGGGCGCGGAATATCGCAAATATTACCGCAAACCGGTCGCGGGCGGCGATGCGCAGCTGATCCTCGACGAAAACGCGCTGGCCGACGGGGTCGAATATTTCCGCCTCGGCAGCTTCTCGGTCTCGAAGAACGGGCGCTATCTCGCTTACTCGACCGACACGGACGGATCGGAGCGGTTCACGGCGCGGATCAAGGATCTCGAAACGGGCGAATTGTTGCCTGATGAAATTCCCGGCACTTTGTCCGGCCTCACCTGGGTGATGGGTGATCGCGGCCTCGTCTATGGGCTCGCGACCAAGGAATGGCGCGTGGACAATGCGCGGCTCCACGTCATCGGCCAGCCGGTCGAACAGGATGTCGAAATCTATCACGAGGGGGACGAGGGCTTCCGCGTCGGCACGGGACTCACCGCGCAGGAAGACTGGCTGGTCATCGCGACGGGCGACAACGAGACGAGCGAGGTCCG
This sequence comes from Qipengyuania pelagi, assembly GCF_009827295.1. NCBI lineage: Bacteria > Pseudomonadati > Pseudomonadota > Alphaproteobacteria > Sphingomonadales > Erythrobacteraceae > Qipengyuania > Qipengyuania pelagi. Next base: position 487,306 of record NZ_WTYD01000002.1, read on the forward strand.
CCTCGTCCCCGCCGCCGATCCGACTGGCGAGCAGATCCTGGTCAAACCGCGCCGGAAAGGCGTCGAATACGATGTCGACGTGCGGGACGGCACGGTATGGGTCCACACCAATGACGATCACGTCAATTTCCGCCTCGCCACCGCGCCGCTCGACAATCCGGGCGACTGGACCACGCTGATCGCGGGGTCGGACGAATTCTACCTGACCGGATTCGACCTCTTCAAGAATTTCTTCGTCACCGAAGGACGGCTCGAAGGCCTCGACCAGATCCAGCTGCGCTCCTATGCCGAGCCCGCGCTGGTCAAGCCGATCGCCTTCATGGAGCCGAGCTTTTCCGCCGGCCTCTCCGACAATCCCGAATACGATACCGATCGGCTGCGCCTGTCCTATGCCAGCATGGTCACGCCCAATTCGGTCTATGATTATCTGGTCGATACCGCTGAGCTGGAACTGTTGAAGCAGCAGGAGATTCCGAGCGGCTACGATCCCGATCTCTACGTGACCGAGCGGCTGACGATCCGCGCGCGCGACGGGGCGATGGTGCCGGTCAGCGTGGTGCGCCGGAAGGATCGCCCGGCAGAGCCCGGACCGCTCCATCTCTATGCCTATGGCGCTTACGGCTATGCGACCCCGCCGGGCTTTTCGACCACGCGCCTCAGCCTCGTCGATCGCGGCTACGCCTATGCCATCGCGCATATTCGCGGCGGGGACGATCTGGGCCGCAACTGGTATCTCGGCGGCAAGCTGAACGAGCGGACCAACACCTTCACCGATTTCGTCGACGTGGCGAAGGGGCTGGTCGCCGAAGGCTATACCGCGCCGGGCAAGATCAGCATTTCGGGCGGCTCCGCGGGCGGCGAGCTGATGGGCGTGGTCGCCAACACCGATCCCGAATTGTGGGGCGCGGTGGTGGCCCATGTGCCCTTCGTCGATGTGCTCAGCACCATGCTCGACAAGGATCTGCCGCTGACGCCGGGCGAATGGCCCGAATGGGGCAATCCCATCGAGAGCAAGCAGGCCTTCGCCTATATGCTCAGCTATTCGCCTTACGATCAGGTCATCGCGCAGGATTATCCGCCCATGCTGGTCACCGCGGGTCTCAACGATCCGCGCGTGACCTATTGGGAACCGGCCAAATGGGTCGCGAAACTGCGCGAATACAAGACCGACGACAACACGCTGCTGCTCAAGACCAATATGGGCGCGGGCCATGGCGGCAAGTCGGGCCGTTTCGAATCGATCCGCGAAATGGCCGAGGAAGTCGCCTTCATCCTGTGGCAGAATGGCAGGGCGGAGTAGTCTTGCGCTTTATCAGGAGCTTCACGGCCGGACCCGAGCACATCGATGTGATGGGCCACGTCAACAACGCGGTCTGGGTCCAGTGGGTGCAGGACATGGCGACCGCGCATTGGGACGCGGTGGCGCGGCCCGAGGACCGGGAGGCCGTGGTCTGGCTCGTCGTCCGGCACGAGATCGATTATCGCGGCAATATCGGTCCGGGCGAAAGCGTGACTGCTGAGACCTGGATCGAAGGCGAGCCCAAGGGCGCGAAATCGCTGCGGCGGGTGGATTTCACCGACGCGAACGGGCGCGTAATGGTCTCCGCCGCCACGACCTGGGCCATGCTCGACCGCGAGAGCTTACGCCCCCTGCGGGTGCGCGCCGAGGTGCTCGCGCCGTTTCGCGCAGGTTAGGCCAATCCCGCGCTGACTTCCAATTCGTCATCCCCGCGAAGGCGGGGATCCATGGTGCAGCGCCGATCCTGAATTCCCGCCTTCGCGGGAATGACGGACGGAGGCTCAGGCTATCCCGAGCACATCCGCCGTGCTGCGGTATTCGTGGCCGAGTTCGGTGGCGACCGCTTCGTAGGTCACCTTGCCTTCGTGGACGTTGAGACCTTCCGCCAGATGCGGATCGGCCCTCAAAGCTTCCTTCCACCCCATCCGCGCGATCCTGAGCGCGTGGGGCAGGGTCACGTTGTTGAGCGCATAGGTGCTGGTGCGCGCCACCGCGCCGGGCATATTGGCGACGCAGTAATGCACCACGTCATCGACCACATAGGTCGGCTCGGCATGAGTCGTCGCGCGGCTGGTTTCGAAGCAGCCACCTTGGTCGATCGCCACGTCGACGAGGACCGCGCCCTTCTGCATCCGCTTGAGCATATTGCGGGTCACCAGCTTCGGGGCCGCCGCGCCGGGGATCAGCACCGCGCCGATCACGAGGTCCGCGCCGCTCACCGCGTCGAGCAGGTTCGCGGCGTTGGAGAAGCGCGTGCTCGCCCGCGCCTCGAAATGGGTGCCGACCTTTTCGAGCACTTCGGGGTCGCGGTCGAGAATGGTGACGTTGGCGCCGAGGCCGACCGCCATCTGCGCGGCGTTGAAGCCGACCACGCCGCCGCCGATCACCACGACCTTGCCCGGCATGACGCCCGGAACGCCGCCCAAAAGGACACCGCGCCCGCCATGCGCCTTTTCGAGCGCCGATGCGCCCGCCTGCACGCTCATGCGCCCGGCCACCTGGCTCATCGGTTTAAGCAGCGGCAATTGGCCGCGCGGGCCGGTCACCGTCTCATAGGCGATTGCGGTCACGCCGCTGTCGAGCAGGTCGCGCGTCTGGTCCGGATCGGGGGCAAGGTGGAGATAGGTGTAGAGGATCTGGCCCTGGCGCAGTTTCTTGCGCTCTTCGGCCTGCGGTTCCTTGACCTTCACCACCATTTCGCATTCGGCGAAGATCGGGTCCGGCCCGTCGACGATCTTGGCGCCGGCGGCCATATATTGCTCGTCGGTCGCATCGATGCCGAGGCCTGCGCCGCTCTCGATCCAGACTTCGTTGCCCTGCGAAACCAGCTCGTAGGCGCTTTCGGGCGTCAGGCCGACCCGGTATTCGTGGTTCTTGATTTCCTTGGGGCAACCGACGCGCATGGGATTCTCCTTGTCGCGCTGTCCGTTACAAGTGAAACTGGCGCGGCGCAATGAGAGCCATGCGCGGCGGTAATGGGGCCGCACCGTAGCGGAAAGGGTGCGGCCCTATCGCGTGTCCCGCGTTTTTGCCCGGGCTCAGCCTTCGGCCTCGGCCTCGACGTCCAGCCCGTCGACATATTCGGCCCCGGTCACGATTTCGGCGGTCGATGCGCCCAGCGTATCGCCAATCGGTTCCGCGCGTCCGCCAAGGCACGAGGCGAGGAAATTCTCGGTGATGGCGTTGAAGGCGATGTTGTTGGTCGGCTTGGCGAAGCCGTGGCCTTCGTCGGGATAGACGACATAGGTGACGGGAATGCCACGTTCCTCCATCGCCGCCACGATCTGGTCGCTCTCCGCCTGGTTGACGCGCGGATCGTTGGCGCCCTGGCCGATCAGCAGCGGCTTCACGATCCGGTCCGCCTTGTAGAGGGGGGAGGCTTCCTTGATCAGCGCCAGGCCTTCGGGCGTGTTGGGATTGCCCATCCGGTCATGGAATTGCGAGATCAGCGGCGCCCAATAGGGCGGGATGGTCGACAAGAGCGTTTCGAGATTGGACGGGCCGACGATATCGACGCCGCAGGCGAAGGTCTCGGGCGTGAAGGTCAGGCCCACAAGCGTGGCATAGCCGCCATAGGACCCGCCCATGATCGCCACCTGATCGCGCGGCGCGATGCCTTCGCCGACCGCCCATTCGACCGCGTCGATCAGGTCGTCATGCATCTTCTTCGACCATTCGAGATTGCCGGCATTGATGAAATCCTTGCCGAACCCGGTCGAGCCGCGGAAATTGACGCTCATCACCGCATAGCCGCGATTGGCGAGCCATTGGTGGCTGGAATTGTAGCCATACCCGTCGCGCGCCCAGGGGCCGCCATGCACGAGGAGGACCATCGGCACGGGGCTGTCGGGAATGCCGTCCATATCGGCATCGCTGCCCGGCGGCAGCGTCAGATAGGTCGGCAGGGTCAGCCCGTCGCGGCTCGTCAGTTCGCGCGTGTGCATCGGCACGAGCGGCGCGCCTTCCAGTTCCGGGCGCCCCACATAGAGCTGCGTCAGCGTCCCGGCATCGCGATCGTAGAGATAGGCGGCGCCCGGCGCCACCACCGGATCGTTGCCGACGATCCATTTGCGATCGTCATCGGTGCGCGACTGGATGCCGTATTGCCCTTCGAGTTCGGCATCGAGGAAATCGAGCGCAGCCTTGATCTCGGGATCGGTGGCGGTCCATTCGGTCTTCAGGTAATTGACCGAATAGGCCTCGATCTCGCCGGTCTGCTGATCGCGGATCGAACCGCCGATATCGGCCCGCTCGTCCTCGGCGATCACCCGCGTTTCGCCCGTATCGACATCCATCGCGACCAGGGCGGCGGTGTTCCGTCCCCGGCTGTCATACCAGTACATGGTCTTGCCATCGGTGGTGAAACCGGCCGGATTGGTGGTCAGCGAATCTTCCATCGCGGTGGCGCTGAACGGTTCGGCGGCGATCTCGTTATCGGTGACCTTGAAGAAATCCATGCCGCCGTCTTGGTTGGGCCGGATCGCCATGCGCACGTCGAGATTGTCATCGGCCATGAACCCGGCATAGCCGTTGTTCTCGATCAGCTTCGTCAGCTCGCCCGTGCCGAGATCGAGGCGATAGACGTCGTGGAAGCGTGCATCGCGGTTGTTGAGGCCGACGAGGATCGCATCCCTGATCGTGGTCGAGGCGCCGATCAGCTGGACCCGCGTATCCTCGAACGGGGTCAGCACCGTCTCCTCGCCCGTCGCGACGTTCACGCCATAAAGGAGGTAGTTCTCGTCCCCGCCCTTGTCCTGGACGTAGAGCACGCTCTTGCCGTCGGGCGCCCAGAAATACTGGCGGATCGGACGGTCGGTGGAGGCGGTGATGGCGCGCGCCTGATCGGGACTGTCGGCGGGGGCAAGCCAGACATTGAGCACGCCATCCTTGGGCGCGAGCCAGGTGAGATAGTCGCCATCGGGGCTGATCTGTGCAGCGGCGCGCGTGGGGTTGCCGAACAGGGCGTCGCGCGCGATCAGCGGATAGGCGGACAGGTCCTGCGCGGCGGTGCTTGCAGGGGAAGCGGGAGAGGTCATCGAGGAATCCTGGCTGGCGGCGGGCGCGGCGGACATCAGCCCCGCGGCAAGAGCGAATAGGCTGGCTTTACGAAGCATGGTCATATGAGGTTCCCCCTGTCTGGTTCAAATGTCGGGCCGCACCTTTTTGGTAACGGCCCTGTGTTGCAGCGATAATACACGAGCGTGGGCGGGCGTCAAAACTCTTGGCCGTGGATCGCGAATGGTGCTCTCAACGGCTCGCGCTGCGGTGTCTCATCAGCCCGACCACGAACAGCGCCCAGCCGATCGTCATGGCCACGCTGCCGCCGAGGACCAGTGCCGAAACCGCACTCTGCGCCACCGGCCCGGCATCGTAGCCCGCGCCCGAGATCGGCAGGCTTTCGCCCGCGCCGGTGGCGGCGGAGAGGGTCAATCCGATCCACAAGATATACATGCCGACCGTCACGGCCCATCGGGCCACGCGCGACCAGAGGGCGGGGAGGTCCGTCCAGCGCCACACCACGCCGAAGATCATCAGTGCCATGCCGCTCTGCACGGCGGTGAGATGCGCGGAGAGAGCCATGCGAGGGTTCACGAAGGTCTGGACCAGCGCCCCTTCGATCAGGCCGAACAGGAACAGCACCGCACCGGCCAGGATCGGCATCCGCGCAGCATCGCGCATCGGTCCGGTAACCGGTGTCAGATCGGATTCCCGTCGCGATCGCGGAAGATCTCGCGTCGGCCGACATGATCGGCGCCGCTGACGAGGCCTTCGCCCTCCATCCGCTCGATCCATTTCGCTGCCGTGTTGTACCCCACGCCCATCTGGCGCTGGAGCCACGATCCGCTCGCCTTCTGGTTCTCGAACACGATCTGGCAGGCCTGACGGTATTTGCGCTCTTCGGGATCGTCGCTCGCGGTGAGTTCGTCGTCGAAGCCGAAACCGCCGCCTTCTTCCGGCTCTTCGGTGACCGCGTCGACATAGTCCGGGCTGCCCTGGCCGCGCCAGTGATCGGCCACAGCCTCGACCTCCTCGTCCGACACGAACGGGCCGTGGACGCGCACCATCGCGCCGGTGTTGGGCTTGTAGAGCATGTCGCCCTTGCCGAGCAGCTGCTCCGATCCCTGCTCGCCCAGGATGGTGCGCGAATCGATCCGGCTGGTCACCTTGAAGCTGATGCGCGTCGGCAGGTTCGCCTTGATGACGCCGGTGATGACGTCGACCGAGGGGCGCTGCGTCGCCATGATCAGGTGGATGCCCGCCGCGCGGCTCTTCTGCGACAGGCGCTGGATCAGCACCTCGATCTCCTTGCCGACGGTGACCATCAGGTCGGCCAGCTCGTCGACGATCAGCACGATCTGGGGCAGGACCTCGTAATCGAGCTGTTCTTCCTCGTAGATCTCCTCGCCCGTCTCGGGGTCGAAGCCGGTCTGGACCCGGCGACCCAGCGGCGCCCCCTTGGCGATCGAGGCTTTGATCTTCTCGTTGAACGAATGGATGTTGCGCGAATTCACGCTCGACATCATGCGATAGCGCTTCTCCATCTCGCCCACCGCCCATTTGAGCGCGCGCACCGATTTGTGCGGTTCGGTAACCACTGGCGACAGGAGATGCGGGATGTCGTCATAGCTCTTGAGTTCGAGCACCTTGGGATCGATCAGGATCAGGCGGCACTCGGTCGGCGTGAAGCGGTAGAGCAGCGACAGCAGGATGCAGTTCAGCCCCACCGACTTGCCCGATCCGGTAGTCCCCGCGACGAGCAAATGGGGCATGGCGGCAAGGTCGGCGATGATCGGCTCGCCCGCGATATCCTTGCCGAGGATCATCGGGAGGCTGCCCTTGGCCTCCGCGAAATCCTCCGATTCGACCAGTTCCTTGAAAGCGACCGTCTGGCGGTCGGCATTGGGCAGTTCGATGCCGATCACGGTCTTGCCCGGAATGGGCGAGACGCGCGCGCTGATCGCGGACATGTTGCGGGCGATATCCTCGGCTAGACCGACAACGCGGCTGGCCTTGATGCCCGGCGCGGGTTCCAATTCGTACATGGTCACCACCGGCCCGGCGCGCACCGCCACGATCTCGCCCTTGACGTTGAAATCGTCGAGCACGTTTTCGAGCAGGCGGGCGTTCCTTTCGAGCGCCATCTTGTCGAGCTTCGCCACCTTCTGTTCGCCGGGATCGGCAAGGAGGTCGAGGCTGGGCAGGTCGTATTGCGCGAACATGTCGCGCTGGCGGGGCTTGGCGGCCGGTTCCGCGCGGCGCGGGGCGGAGGTCGGGTCGGAGATTTCGGGCGCGCGGCGCGGCGAGGCGGGCTCTTCCGAAAGCGGCTCGGCGGCCTCTTCGGCGCGGGCGCGGCGTTCCTTGCGGCGGGGAAGGGGCAGGATGTCGCTATCGGCGAGCTTGTCCGCGAGGCGCGGGGCGCGGTGCATGAATTCGGGGAGAGTGAGGAATTGCGCCCAGTCGATCGCGAAGACGCGGGTGACCAGCGCCGCACCGCCGAACAGCGCGACGATCCCGGCAATCGCGATGATCCAGCCCGATGCGCCTGGGGGGAAACGGCCCGCCACCGCCTCGATCCCGCCCGCGCCCAACAGGCCCGCAAGGCCCCCGAACCCGGCGGGAAGCCCATTGGCGCTGCCTTCGAATATCAGGGCCAGCACCGTGGCGAGCAGGACCATGGCGGCCAGCAGCATGGCGAAGGGCCGCCACCAGCGGCCCTCATCCGCCGAACTGTCGGTCTCGATCCCGCGCCATAACCGGCGTGCGGAAATATAGAGCAGCGGCAGCAGCAGGATTGCGGTGAGACCGAACCAGTAGAGGGCACGTTCCGCCGCCCAGGCGCCGCTCGCCCCCATCCAGTTGGCGATATCGGTGTCGGCGGCGGCGGTGGACTGGCTGGGATCGGTCTGCGCATAGCTTGCCAGCGACAGCGCGAGGAACAGCGTGCCGAGGGTCAGCACGGCAGCGCCTGCGATCTGTCCGGCGCGCCGCAGCGAACGCCGGAAGGCGGCCTTCCAGTCGGTTACCGTCAATGCCTGGCTTGCCATCCGAAATCCTTCCCGCCCGGCATGGTATCAGGGCGACCCCACCTGCGGCTCGTGCTTACTATGAGTCCGGGGTCAGGGTGAGGTCAAGCGCTGTTCGGCGAACGGCTCAGCCCGTCGATCGCGGCCCAGCGCGGCCAGCCGAGCGCCGCGGCGCGCTCCGCCGTCATTCCGCCCAGAGCGATGACGGGCAGGGATGTCCTCTGCGCGAGCGTATGGAAGCCGTCCATGCCCAGCGTCGCGCCGCCTTCGTGCGAGCGGGTGGGGAAGACGGGGGACACGAACACGCCATCGGCCCCGGCGCGCTCGGCTTCGCGCAGTTCGCCTGCGTCATGCGCCGTGGCGAGACGCAGCAGACTGGCAGAGTTCGGGCCGAGGCGGGAGGGCGCGCCGTAGATTCCGTCCGCCCCCCATTCGATGGCCTGATCGGCGGTGCCCGACAGAATGACGCGATGCGCGTTTTCGCGCGCCCGCTCTACCAGCTCGGCGAACCGCGCGGCGCGCGCCAGCGGGTCGAGGTGATAATGCCGGAACACGAAGCCCGATTGCCGCGGCAGGCGATCGAGCGCCTCTTCGATTCCCGCATCGTTGCGCGCATCGGAGAGCAGCCAGAGGAGCGGCAGCGGGGCGGAAGGCTGGCGAATGGTCACCAAGCCGCTATAGCGCGCGCCATGACCGAACGCGCCCCCGTTTCCACGCCGCTCGCCCTCGTTCGCGAGACGATTGCCCGCACGTGCAAGATCGCCCGCCGCGAGCCCGAGGACGTGACGCTGATCGCGGTCAGCAAGACGCGTTCAGCCGAGGATATCCTGCCGCTGCTCGAACAGGGCCAACGCGTGTTCGGCGAGAACCGCGTGCAGGAAGCGCAGGCCAAATGGCCGGAGCTGCGCGAGAGCTTTCCTGACTCGGAACTGCATCTGATCGGCCAGCTGCAATCGAACAAGGCAGAGGACGCGGCAGAGCTGTTCGACTGCATCCACGCGCTCGACCGGCCGAGCCTGGTCAAGGCGCTGGGCAAGGCTTTCGACAAGACCGGGCGACGCGTGCCGTGCTTCGTCCAGGTCGATGTGGGGGATGAGAAGCAGAAGGGCGGGTGCCCGGTCGCCGAACTGCCCGCGCTCCTAAAACTTGCGCGCGAGGCCGATATTCCGCTGCGCGGGCTGATGAGCCTGCCGCCCGCCGATATCGAACCGGCGCCGTTCTTCGCATTATTGGGCAAGCTCGCCATGGATCACGGACTGGCCGATCTGAGCATGGGGATGAGCGGGGATTACGAGACCGCGATCATGCTCGGCGCGACGCATGTGCGCGTGGGCACGGCGTTGTTCGGCCCCCGAAACTGATTTGCGTCTGATTTGCGACTGACCGGACGGAGTCCTTCCCAAACGGAAAAGGGCGCCCCTCGCGGGACGCCCCTCTCCTCTCCAAGCGGAAAACCGATCAGAACTTGCCGCGCACCGTGATGCCGTAGGTCCGCGGTTCGGCGAGGAAGGCCGAATAGGTCTGCTGCGGCGCCACGAACCCCGTGTTGAACGCGACCTGCGTGTAATCCACGTCGAACAGGTTCTGCACCCAGCCTTCCACCGCGAAGCGATCCGCGATGTTGGTGACGCCGATACGGCCGTTCACGATCGCGAACCCGTCCTGTTCCTTGCCGTAGAGCAGGTCCGAACCGGTGTTGTAATCGCTGGTCATGCGGACGTTGAAGAAGACGAGGCCTTCCATCCCGCTATTGCCGAGCGGCGGGGTCCAGGTGACCGAGGAGGTCGCCACGATCTGCGGCGCGTTCGACAGATTGTCGCCCGGCAGCAGACGCAGCGCCGGGTCGAGCGGCACGCCGCTGTCGTTCCCGATCAGATTGTCCTCGTAGCTGGTGTCCGAATAGGTGAAGCCGAAGGTGAAGCCCAGATCGGTGGCCGGATTGACCGTCGCTTCCACTTCGACGCCCTGCGCGATCACGCCCGGCGCCACTGCGTCGGGGTTGCAGGCGCCGGTCGCCGCGCTCGCATCCTGATCGGCACCGCCCAGATTGTCGTCGCAGGAGTTGATGTTCTGCACCAGGAAGACCGAGCCGTTGAAGGTGTTCAGCTGGAAATTGGTGAATTCCTGGCGGAACGCCGCGATGCTGAGCCCGAATTCGCGGGTCGAGTATTTCGCACCCACTTCATAGGCGTTCACCGTCTCTTCGGCGAATTGCAGCACCGACGGATTGATCGCGGCGGCGTTGAACAGCACCGGGTTCGACAGCGCCGAGCGATCGAGGTTGAAACCGCCTGCCTTGTACCCGCGCGAATAGGACGCGTAGGTCATCAGATCGTCGGTCGGCTTCCAGCTCAGGATCGCGGTGCCGGTGAATTCGTCTTCCTTGCGCTCGTCGGCGATCGACACGCCATTCAGCTCGGAGGTCGAATTGCCCTGGCAGGACAAGGCCAGAAGACCACCGGCCAGACCGCCGAGCGGGGCGAGATCGGGTACGCCATCGCCATTTGTATCGACAGTAGGCGTGAAGAGCGGACGCAGCAGGGTCCGGTTGGCCGGACAGAACACGTTGTCATTGCCGAAGGTCGCATCCAGCGTCTTTTTCTCGTTGGTGTAACGAAGGCCCAGCGTCAGATCGATATTGTCGGTGATGTGCAGGATGTTGTGCGTGAACAGGGCGAAGTTCTCGCTGTTCTGGTTGTACTGGTCACCGGTCGAACCGCGATCGCGCACCTGGGCCAGATTGTTGATCGCACCCACGATCAGCGGGGTCGCGGGGCCGAAGGCGCCAGCGCCGCCGTTTGCTCCCGTCAGCGCCGCGATATTGGCGCCGAAGCAGTTGGTGGCACCCGGATTGGCGAGCGCGGGATTGATCGCCAGCGCGATGCGGCAATTGGCGAAGGTGCCGTACTGGCTGCCGAACCGCAGGTTGTCCTTAACCGTCAGATCTTCGTTGGCGTAATAACCGCCGACCAGCCAGTCGAGCCGGTCGTTGAACGCGGTGCCGGTCAGGCGCAGTTCTTGGGTAAAGGTTTCGAAGGCACGCGCGCCGCCGAATTCGTTGGGCGCGCGATAGAGCAGGTCGACCTGGGTATAATCGGTGTCCGAACCCTGGAAGTTCGAATATTCGCGATAGCCGGTGATCGAGGTCAGCGAGACATTGCCGAAATCCCAGTTGAGCTCGCCCGAGATACCGTAATCCTCGGTCTCGCCTTCATAGCTGCGGCCGGGGGTGATGTAGATGTCGCGGTCGAAGGTCGACTGGGTCAGCGCATTGCGGTTCTGACCGAGGCCGAGCAGGATCGGGATGATCGGATTGCCGGTGCTCGTCAGCGCGGGCGAGCCGCCGACCGGGCGCCTGAACGGATCGAGTCCCGGCGATACGCGTGCGAGCGGGGCGAAATCGGGCTGCACGAAGGTCGCGGCGCAGCACGCCTCGTCCTTCTTCGAATAATCGCCGACGAGACGGAAGGTCAGATCCTCGGTCGGTTCGAACAGCAATTGGCCGCGCACCAGATACCTGTCGCGGTTGTTGATCTTCACATTGTTGACGACGTCGTTGTAGAAGCCGTCACGCTTGAAATAAACGCCATCGACGCGCGCCGCGATCGTGTCGCTAAACGGTGCGTTCACGCCGCCTTCGACCTTGATGGCGTCGTAATTGCCGTAGGTGAATGCGCCGTAGCCCGAGAACTCGAATTCGGGCGGGGCGGTGTAGATGCTGATAAGGCCGGCAGAGGCGTTGCGACCGCCGAGCGTGCCTTGGGGCCCGCGCAGGATTTCGACCCGGTCGAGCGGGCCGAGTTCGGACAGCGCGCTGCCCGAACGCGAGCGATAGACCCCGTCGACGAACACCGCGACCGAGCTTTCGAGGCCGGGATTGTCACCCACCGTACCGATGCCGCGGATACGCGCCGATCCGTTCGCTTCGTTGCCCGTCGAGGAGACGAGGAGCGAAGGGGCGACCTGGTTGAGTTCGCGAATGTCGCTGGTGCCCGAATTCTGCAAGGTTTCGCCCGAGACGGCGGAGACGGCGACCGGCACGTCAGCCAAAACCTGCGCGCGGCCCTGCGCTGTCACGATAATGACTGCATTATCCTCGACATCGGCGTTTTCGAGCTGGCTTTCGGAAGCCTGGGACTGGGCGAAGGCGGCTTGGGGAGCCAGAGCCGCACCGGCCCCAAGCAGGGCAAGCACGCGCAGCGACGCGAACTGGGATTTCATGCACTCTCTCCTGATTTTATGGTTATGACACGATTGCATAGCTATGCACGGCAAACTTGCAACAATCTATCGACGGACAACCGTCACGCGTCTTCCAATTGTGCCTGTAATGCATCACTCGCGGCGACGAGGAGCGAGCCTTCGATACGCGCGAGGCGGGCTTCGCCGGTGATCTTGGAGCCGGTAACATCGGTCACGTAGAACGTGTCCACCGCCCGCTCCCCATAGGCGGTGACATGGGCCGAATGGACCACCAGCCCTTCCTCGAACAGGGACCGGCTGAGGCGGTTCAGCAGGGCCGAGCGGTCGCGGGCATTGACTTCGATCACGGTGAAGCGGTTCGACGCCTTGTTGTCGAACACGATGCGCGGATCGACATCGAACGCCTTGGAGCGGCTGTGCGGCAAAGGCCGCTGCGCGAGGCGCGGTTCGAGATCGATCCGGTTGGCGAGCGCGTCGGCGATCGATTTCTTCAACCTGTCGAGCTGTCCCTCCTCCATGAAGGGGCGCCCATGCGGGTCCTGCACGAGGAAATTGTCGACTGCCCAGCCATCGCGCGAAGTGTGGATGCGCGCGTCGATGATGTTTCCGCCCGCTAGATGGATGCCACCCGCGATGCGATAGAACAGGCCGGGATGGTCGGCGGCGATCACCGTCACCAGCGTGGCGCCGCGCTGCTCGTAGAATTCGCAATGGATCGAGAGCGCGTGATCGGCCTCGCGCGCGGCTTGGTAATGGACGAGGTTGATCGCGGCGATGTCCGCAGGCTCGGCGATCCAGTAGGCATCGTCCAGCCGCCCGCCGACGCTCGCCACGAGATCGCTGCGCGGCCCGAGCCGTTTCGACACCTCCGCCCGCTTCGCCTCGACCCGTTCTTGCCGCCCGTGGCGGGCATGGCCGAGCCTGAGGCGTTCCTGCGACAGGTCGAACAATTCGCCCAGCAGCTGGCCCTTCCAGCTGTTCCACGTCCCCGGCCCCACCGCACGGATATCGACCGCGGTCAGGATGGCGAGATGGCGCAGCCGCTCGATGCCCTGCACGGTGTTGACGAAATCCTCCACCGTCTTGGGATCGGTCAGGTCGCGCTTCTGCGCGGTGTGGCTCATCAGCAGGTGATGGAGCACCAGCCATGCGACCAGCTCGGTCTCGCTGTCCGACAGGCCGAAGCGGGGGCACAGATCGCGCGCGACCTCAGCGCCCAGGATCGAATGGTCGCCTTTCCTGCCCTTTGCGATATCGTGGAGCAGCGCCGCGACATAGGCGACCCGGCGGCTGGCGACCTTGTGGATCAGCCGCGTGGCGCGCGGGTGATCGTCAGCGAGTTCGCCCTTCTCGATCCGCGACAACAGGCCGATCGCGCGGATGGTGTGTTCGTCCACCGTGTAATGGTGATACATGTTGAACTGCATCTGCGCGTTGACGCGGCCGAAATCGGGCACGAAGCGGCCCATCACGCCCGCCTCGTTCATCCACCGCAACACGCTCGCCGGATCGTTGCGACCGCAGAGCAGGTCGAGGAACAAAGCGTTGGCGCGGGCATTATGGCGGACCGCGTGATCGATCGTCTTCGCGTCGCGCGCGGCCTGGCGCATGGTGCGGGGATGGACCTCCAGCTCCTCCGCCTCGGCCAGCTGGAACACCTCGATCAGGCGCACCGGGTCCTTGCGGAACCAGTCGTCCGACGGCGCCGCGATCCTGCCGCCATGGACGACATAGCCCTTCAATTCGCGCGGACGGCTGCGAAATCCGGCGAAGAAGCCGCGCTTGGCGCTTTTCTGGGCGAATTCCTCGTCCAGCTGGGCGAGGAACACGCCCGTCAGGCTGCCGACCCGCTTGGCCTGCAGGAAATAGAACTGCATGAACCGTTCGACCGCGCTCTTGCCGGGGCGATCGGCGAAATTCATCCGTTCCGCGATCTGGCGCTGGAAATCGAAGGTCAGCCGGTCCTCGGCGCGCCCCGTGATCTGGTGGAGGTGGCAGCGCACCGCCAGCAGGAACCGTTCGGCCCGGCGGAAGCCCCTGTATTCGGCCTTGGTCAACAGGCCGATATCGACCAGCTCCTTCGCGCTTCTGACCTGATGGGTGTATTTCCCGATCCAGTAGAGCGTCTGAAGATCGCGCAATCCGCCCTTGCCGTCCTTGATATTGGGCTCGACGACATAGCGGCTGTCGCCCATCCGTTTGTGCCGCGCGTTTCTCTCGGCCAGCTTCTCGACCACGAACTGCCGCTCGGTCCCGCGCGCCACCTCGCTCCAGAACCGGCGCGAGGCCTCGTCGTACAAGGCCTCGTCGCCCCAGACGTAGCGGGCTTCGAGGAGGCTGGTGCGGATCGTCAGATCCTCGCGCGCCAGGCGCATCGAATCCTCGATCGTGCGGCTGGAATGCCCGACTTTCAGGCCGAGATCCCACATCAGATAGAGCATCGCCTCGATCACCTGCTCGCACCATGGGGTGTGGCGCTGCGCGGTGAGGAAGGCGATGTCGACGTCCGAATGGGGCGCCATTTCCGCGCGCCCGTAACCGCCGACCGCCATGATCGCGAGCCGCTCCGCGCTGCTGCGATTGGGGGCAGGGTAGAGATCGGCGGTGACGTGATCGTAGAGCACGCGCACCAGCTGATCGATCAGGAAGGCATGGCCGCGCGTGCAGGCATGGCCGGCGGACGGCCGCTCGCACAGCCGCCGGGTCAGCTCGGCACGGCCCGCATCCAGTGCCTCTTTTAGGGCCTGGACGATATGCGGGCGCGCCTTGTCGCCATGCTCCGCCACAAGCTCGGCGATCCGTCCGGCGAGGAGCCGCCGGTCGATGATCGCGCGCTGGTTCGGAACGGGAGAGCGGTTCACGCCGGGGCGCTATCCTTCGCATAAAGCGCCTTCACCGCGCGCTTGTCGACCTTCTGCGTGCCGAGGCGTGGCAATTGCTCCTCTGCCTGCCAGAGCCGCGCGGGAATCTTGAAATGCGCGATATGCTCGGCGAGATAGGCCTGGAGGTCCTGCGGCGACAGGCTTTCGCCCGGCTGGGTCAGATAGACCGCCGCCGGAATTTCGCCCATCCGCTCGTCGGGCAGGCCGAAGACCGAACATTCCGCCACTGCCGGGTGGGCGTAGATCGCATCCTCCACCTCGATACAGGCGATGTTCTCGCCCCCGCGGATGATGATGTCCTTCTTGCGATCGACGATGTAGAGATAGCCTTCGGGGTCGAGATAGCCGAGATCGCCGGTGCGGAAATAGGCATCGTCGGTATAGGCCGCCCTGGTCGCTTCCTCGTCCTTCCAGTAACCGAGGAAATTGGCAGTGGAGCGGATCGAAACCTCGCCCACCTCGCCCTGCGCCAGCGCATTGCCCGCATCGTCGAGGATCGCCATGTCGACCAGCGGGCGCGAGGCCATGCCGGTCGATCCGGGCTTGGCGAGATAGTTCTCGTTCAAATTTCCCGCGCCGACCGCGTTCGTTTCGGTGAGGCCGTATCCCAGCAGCGGGAAACCGTCAGGGAACGCTTCCCTGATCTTCGTGACGTGTTCCAGCGGGCGCGGGGCGCCACCGGCCGCGAAGCTCTTGCATTGCGACAGGTCGAACTGCTCGCGATCGGGATGGGTCGCCATTTCGTAGCTCATCAGCGGAACGCCGACGAAATAGGTCACCTTCTCCTCGTCGAGAAGGCGCAGCGCCTCGCGCGCGTCCCATTTGGGCATCAGTACCAGCTTGCGCCCGATGGCGATGGACTGGAGGAAGACCGGGATCTCGCCCGTGACGTGGAACAGCGGCACCGCGACCAGCGCGCTCGGCTGCACGGTCGGCGCATCGCCGCGCTCGGTCAGCAATTGCAGCACCATCGCGGTCTGGCAGATATAGTTCATCGTGCCCGACACGACGCCGAGATGGTCGGAATAGGCGCCCTTGGGATTGCCCGTCGACCCGGAAGTGTAAAGGATCGTGGCCAGATCGTCGGGGCCCAATTCGCCGAGCATTCGCTGGGCGGTGTCGCCATCGCCCATGATCGGGGCGAGGCCTTCCTCGCTGTGGTCGAAGACAACGATCTTCGCCTTGTGGTCGATCCCGTCCAGCCGGGCGGCGCGCGGCGCATCGGCGAGCACCAGCGAACATTCGCACAGCTCGATCCCGTAGGCGAGTTCCTCGCCCGTCCACCAGCCATTCAAAAGCGTGGCGCAGCCGCCCGCCATCAACGTGCCCATATAGGCGATCGCCCATTGGGCCGAATTGCGCGCCGCGATCCCGACGCGGTCGCCCTTTTTCAGGCCGTGACCGGTCGCCAGCCCGTCCGCCACCTTGGCGGCCATCCCATAGACCTCGCCGAAGGTCAGGCGCTGCTCGCCATCGACCAGAAACAGCGCATCCTTGTTCTGATTGCAGAAATGGGCGAAATAATGCGCCAGGCTCGGCGGCGCGTTGACGAAGGCCGGCATGTCCACGCCGCGGCGGGTCACGGTCTTGAGGGCGAACATCTGCCCATCGGCGGTCACCGCATCGGTGATCCGGGTAATGTCGCGGTCGAGATCGGTTTGCATGGGTTGCGGCTATCCTCTCCAAAAGTCTCCGAAGGCGTAACAGAGCGGCGTGCAGTCTTTCGCGCATCGCCGGGCTGTGCCAAAAGCCGCCCTCCGACGAGGTCGCCCGGTGGCGGCTTTCGGTCCATCTATAAGGGATAACCCAGTGCTGTCACTACTCGCGAATGCGGGCGCGAACCCGATCCAGTGGGCCGAGCTAGGCCTGACGCCGGGGATCGATCTCGGCTTTTTCACGCTGCGGTGGTACAGCCTCGCCTATCTCGCCGGCATCCTGCTGGGCTATTGGCACCTCTCCAAGATGGTCAAGAGCCCCGGCGCCCCGATGGCGCAGCGCCATGTCGACGACCTGTTCTTCTACTGCACGCTCGGCATCATTCTGGGCGGACGGCTGGGCTATGCCGCCTTCTATCAGCCCGAACTGTTCGGCAGCCTCGCTCTGTTCAAATTGTGGACCGGGGGGATGAGCTTCCATGGCGGGGTGATCGGCGTGCTGATCGCGATCGCCTGGGTCGCCTGGCGCGGCGGGCTGAACTGGCTGCGCGTGTGCGACTATATCGCGGTCAACGTGCCGTTCGGGATGATGTTCGGCCGCCTCGCCAATTTCGTGAACGGGGAATTGTACGGACGCCCGACCGATGTCAGCTGGGCGATGGTGTTCCCGTCCGATCCGCTCGGCCTCGCGCGGCATCCCAGCCAGCTCTATCAGGCGGCGCTGGAAGGCGCGCTGATGATCGCGATCCTGCTGCCGCTGTTCTGGTATACCCGCGCCCGCTATCGTCCGGGCCTGCTGGTCGGCGTGTTCACCGTAGGGATTTCGCTGGCGCGCTTCGTCAACGAATTCTTCCGCGAGCCTGACGCCCATCTCGCCTATGTCGTCGCGGAAACCGGGTTGAGCCGCGGACAATGGCTGACGCTCCCGATGATCGCCATCGGCCTCGCCGTGATCGCCTACAGCCTGACGCGCCAGCCCGCCCCCGCCACGCCGAGTGAACCACGGGCGGCGTGAGCGGAGAGACGGACGATCTGGGCGCCCGCTTCCGGCGCCTGATCCGCAGCCACGGCCCGATGCCGGTGGCGCGCTTCATGGGGGAGAGCAACGCCCGCTATTATGCGAGCCGCGATCCGTTGGGTGCGCCCGGTCCTGATGGCGAAACCGAGGGCGGGGGCGATTTCGTCACCGCGCCCGATATCAGTCAGATGTTCGGTGAAATGGTCGGATTGTGGTGCGCCGATCTGTGGATGCGTGCCGGACGGCCGCAGGATATCCTCTATGTCGAATTGGGGCCGGGGCGGGGTACGCTGGCGAGCGACGCGCTGCGAGTGATGCACCGCCAGGGCCTCACGCCGCGCATCCATCTGGTCGAAGGCTCGCCCGTCCTGCGCGCAAAGCAGCGCGCGGCACTGCCCGAAGCCCAATTCCACGACGATCTGGCGAGCGTGCCCGAAGATGCGCCCATACTACTCGTCGCCAACGAATTTCTCGACGCGCTTCCGGTGCGCCAGCTGGTCCGCACCGAAACCGGCTGGCGCGAGAGGATGATCGCGCTGGACGAGGACGATGGTTTCGTCTTCGCCGCCGGTCCCAACCCGATGGTTGACGCCGTGCCGCAAGATCGCCGGATGGCCGAACCGGGCACGATCATCGAGACCAATCCCGGCGCGGCGGCGGTGATGGGCGAGGTCGTAAGGCGGCTTGGCCATCAGGGCGGGGCGGCATTGTTCATCGATTACGGGTATCTCGCGCCGCGCTTCGGATCGACGCTTCAGGCGGTGAAGGGCCATCGCAAGGTCGATCCGCTCGCCTTTCCCGGCAGCGCCGATCTCACCGCGCTGGTCGATTTCGCCGCGCTGGCGGAAATCGCCCGGACGGGCGGGGCCGAATGGCTGTCCGCGACCACGCAGGGCGCCTGGCTGCGCGCGCTGGGGATCGAGGCGCGGGCGGCAGCTTTGGGCGGCGAAGCCATCGCGCGCGATCTCCACCGCCTCGTTCACGCCGACGAAATGGGCGATCTGTTCAAGGTGATGGCGCTCGGGGGTGGGGGCTGGCCAGCCGCTGCTGGCTTCGGGGCCGGTTCTGGGCCCCCATAGAAACGATCTGGCTTCCCGACTGTTGATCCCTTCGAAGGAGATTTCGATGAAACGCGCCGCTTTCACCCTTGCCGGGGTCGCCATGGCACTCGCCGTGCCCGCTTCGGCCGCCGATCCGATCACCGGACGCTGGATCACCGAGGATCGCGATGCCGTCATCACCATCGCGCCGTGCGGTGCCAGCCTGTGCGGCAAGATCAGCAAGTTCCTGGTCGCTCCGCCCCAGGGCGTCGATCAGCGCGACATCAACAATCCCGACAAGGCGAAGCGCAGCCGCAAGCTTCTGGGCACGCCGGTGCTGACTTCGTTCAGCGAGGATGGCGATTTGTGGCGCGGACGGATCTACGATCCGAAATCGGGCAAGGATTACCGTTCGGTCATTCGCCGCACATCCGCGTCGAAGCTCGAAGTCCAGGGCTGTATCGGTCCGTTCTGCCAGACCCAGAACTGGACCCGCGCAAACTGACCGTCACAACCCGATCGCGTCCGCCAGCTCCTCGGCGGCCCGATCCGGGGTGCGCTTGTCCTCGGTCCGGTCGACCGCGTAATTCGCCGCCTGCATCCGCGCGACGTCGATCGCACCCAGCAGAGGTTCGAGCGCGGCGCGCAGCCTGTCGTCCCGGCTGGCCTTGGGGCTCAGCACAATCAGCGCGTCATAGCTCGGCAGGGCTTCCTGAGGATCTGCGAGCACGGTCAGGCGATCGGCGGCGATGCGCCCGTCGGAGGTGTAGGCGCTGATGACGTCCGCTTCGCCCGATTGCAGCGCGTCGTACATGAAGGTGGGCGAGAAATTGCGCATCTCGGCAAACCGCAGCCCATAGGCGTCGCGCACCGCGATCCATTCGGGGCGCTCGAAGAATTCGGGATCGCCCCCCACGGTCAGGCGCGGGGCCACGCGCGCGAGATCGGTCAGCGACGCCACACCGAGTTCGCGCGCCCGGTCGCTCCGCATGGCGAAGGCATAGGCGTTCTCGAAACCGAGCCGCCCGAAAATGCGGGCGTCGCTCGTTCGCGCCTTCCAGTCGACGAGTTCGCGATACATCGCCTCGCGCCCCGGATTGTCGTCGCGCCCCAATTCGTTCGCCCAGAGCGTGCCGGTGTAATCGACACTGATGTCGATCGCCCCGCTCGTCACCGCGCGGTGAACGACGGCGGACCCCAGACCGTCGCGATATTCCACGCGATAGCCCGCATCTTCCAGCCTCTGGCCGATCAACCGGGCGAGGATGTATTGTTCGGAAAAGCTCTTGGCTGCGATCACGATCGTGTCGCGCGCCTCGCCGCGCCAGACGGGGGCGAATTGCGCGAACAGGGCCGCGCCCACGCCGAGCGAGACGGTGACCATCCCACCGAGCCAGAGCGCCCGCCTGCGCAGGGCGAAGCCGCGTTCGATCAGGCCGAGCAGCAGGTCCGCGGCGAGCGCCAAGGCGGCGCTCGCGAAACAGCCCGCCAGCACCAGCACCCAGTTCTGCGTCTGCAATCCGGCGAAGATCGGATCGCCGAGGCTCGGCTGGCCGATCGTGGTCGAAAGCGTGGCCGCGCCGATGGTCCACACCGCTGCGGTGCGGATGCCCGCCATCACGAAGGGCGCGGCCAGCGGCGCTTCGACGAGGCGCAATTTCTGCCACGCGCTCATCCCCACCCCGTCCGCCGCTTCCATGATTTCGGGGTCGAGATTGGCCTGCGCGGTCACCGCGTTGCGCAGGATCGGCAGCAAGGCGTAGAGCGCGAGCGCGAGCAGAGCGGGCAGGAAGCCGAGCGTCGGAAGATTCTCGCCGAACACCGCGCGCAGGCTCAGCAGGATCGGGAAGAACAGCGCCAGCAGAGCTAGGGCGGGAATGGTCTGAACGAGGCTTGCAAAGCCCAATGCGGTGCGCGCGACAGTGCGCGAGCGGCTGGCCCAGACCGCCAGCGGCAGCGCGACCGCGATGCCGAGAGCGATCGCGCTCGCCGACAGGACGACATGGGCGGCGAGCTTGTCGCCCAATCCGAACAGGGTCGGCCAGAACCCGCTCATGCCGGACCAGCGCCGGGAAGGGCCGCAAGACGCCGCGCCTGCTCGCGCGGGACCGCGACGAGCCCCTGGGCGATCGAACCGCCCGCGCCTTCCAGCAAGGCCAGCGGCGTCTCATCCGCGACGATCCTGCCGCGATCCATGACCAGCACGCGCTCGGCCAGCAGCAGCGCCTCGGCCATGTCGTGCGTGACCATCACCGTGGTCAGGCCGAGATTGTGGTGGAGCGCCCTGACGCGCTCGCCCAGCGCATCGCGCGTGATCGGATCGAGCGCGCCGAAGGGTTCGTCCATCAAGAGCAGGTTCGGCTCGCCCGCCAGCGCACGTGCCACGCCGACGCGCTGCCGCTGCCCACCTGACAGGGCGTCGGGCATCCTTCGGGCCATCGCGGTATCGAGTTCGACGAGTGCCAGCAATTCGCTGATCCGCGCCTCGCCCAGCCGCTCGCCCGAAAGGCGCGGGCCGATGGCGATGTTTTCGGCGACGCTCATATGCGGGAACAGGCCGATCCCCTGGAAGACGTATCCGATCCGGCGGCGCAGGGCCGCGACCGGCAGGTCCGCCGCATCCTCGCCATGGATCAGGACGCGGCCGGTATCAGGCACGGTCAGGCGATTGACGGTCTTGAGCAGAGTCGATTTGCCCGAACCCGATGCCCCGACAAGCGCGACGAACTGGCCGTTTGGGATCGCAAGCGAGACATCATCGACTGCGCGCAGATCGCCGTAATGGCGGCCGACATGGTCGAAACGGAGGGCGGCTTCGCCCTCGCTCATGCCGGCGCGGACGCCTCCGCAGCAGGGTCTTCCGCTGCCCGATATTCCACCTGTTGCAGGCGCACCCGCTTGCCGCTGCTCGCCTGGACGATCATGCCGCTATCCCCGTCCATGCCGCGCGGGGTCCAGCAGGTGACCGGAGCGGTTTCGTCAGAGGTCTCGTCGGCTTCGGGGGTGAGGCAGAGCCGTCCTTCATCGTCCACCTCCCAGCTACCCGAGTGCCAGGGATCGCCATTGCGGAAATCGCGATAGCGGCCGCCATCGTCGAGATAGGTGGTGTAGCGAGCGCCGTCCGAATCCTCGATGCGCCATGCGGTGCGCGCGAAATCGGTGGGAATATCTTCGCCATTGAGTGCCGGATCGGCGCCTTGCTGTCCGCCGCTCTGGTCGCCCGCCTGCTCGCCCAACGCTGCGCTCTCCGCAGATTGCAGCGCATCATTGGCGGCGGCCTCGTTCTCGGGCGTGTCCGGCGAACAGGCGACCGTGAGGGCCAGCACCGCGACCGCCAGGAAACCGCGCCCCGCGCTCATGCTTCCAGCTTCTCGCATGGCAGCAGCAGTTCCACCTCGAGCGAATCCTCGGTAATGCGGCGCGTGAACTTGCCCGTCAGCTGGCCTTCGACAGCCGTGCGCAGCAGCCGCGAGCCGAAGCCTTCCCCCGCTTCGTCCCCGCGAGCCTCCGCGTCTTCGGCACTGTCCTGCGGATTGAGGCCGGTTTCACGCCAGGTGACCGCGACATCGGCGCCGCGATCGATGATTTCCACCCTGAGCTGGCCGTTGGAATGCGACAGCGCCCCGTATTTGGCGGAATTCGTCGCCAGCTCGTGGAAGATCAGGGCAAGCGGGGTCGCCGCCTTCTCGCCGATCGGGCAGCCGCATCCGCTGATCGCGATGCGATCTCCGCCGATCCTGCCATAGGGCGTCAGCAATTCGGTGATGAGCCCGTTCAGCGAGCTTTCGGTCCGCCCGGCGAAGGGGCGGACGAAATCGTGTGCCTTGCCCAACGTGCGGATCGTGCCGGACAATTCCTTGACCAGTTCCTCGGCGCCGGGATGCTTGCGCCCCTGGAGCGAGATCAGCCCGTTGATGACGGCGAAGATGTTCTTGATCCGGTGCGACAGCTCCCGCGCGAGCAGGTCGCGCGAATCCGAAACGGTCTGCAGATCGTCGATATCGACGGCTGCGCCGAACCATGTCTCCGGCTCCTCGTCACCCATCACGAAGGGCCAGGCGCGCAGGATCATCCAGCGATAGACCCCGTCCTTGCGCTTCAGCCGCGCCTTGGCTTCCCAGCGTTGCTTGTCGTCGCGCGAGGCCTTGCGCGCCGCGCTCAGCTCTTCGGCATCGTCGGGATGCACCAGTCTGTCGAAATCGAACTCGGAAAGGTCATCGGCACCGACGAAGTCGTAGAGCGCGGGATTGGCGTATTCGACCACGCCTTCCGTGTTCGCGGCCCAGGCATAGACGGGCAAGTTTTCCGCAAGCTGGCGCGTTCGCAGCTCGCTGACCTCGATCTTGTTTTCGGCATAGGCCGCATCGCGTTCCGAAGTGAGCCTGCGCATGACCGCGCGGCTCAGAACCTCCAGCCCTTCGCGCTGCAATGCGTTCAGCCCTTCCGGCCGGGCCTCGCGATCGATGACGCACAGCGCGCCCAGGGGCACCCCTTCGCTGGAGACGAGGGGATGGCCTGCGTAGAAACGAATGCCGTTTTCGCCCGCCACCAGTTCCATCTCGGCGAATCGCTCGTCCGCGCTGGCATCGGGGACGACCATCGGGCCCCGGCCGGACATCGCATGGGAGCACAGGCTGGTGGAGCGAGGCGTCTCCTCCTTCGCGAGACCCTTGCGCGCCACGAAACGCTGGCGGTGTTCCTCGACCAGCGTGACCAGAGCCACGGGCACGTCGCACAGGCGCGCGGCGAATTCCACGATCTGGGTCAGTTCGCGATCGTCCTGCACCGCATCCGCGCCATAGGCGGCGATCACGCGGCTGCGCAGCCCCTCGTCGGTGAGCGAGGGATCGGCGGCCCGGTGCGCGGGCCAGAGGGGATAGCGGCTGAGCTTCATCGTGGGTGCACGACTTAGACTAAGGGCGTGACTTCGCAAGGGGTTTGCCCGCCATGCGCGGCTCGGCTATCGGCTCCGACCAAACAAGGGCGGTGCACCCGCCGCCAGAGAGACCTTGCGTCAGGAGAGACCATGCGCGCCACCCCCGATTTCGATTTCCAGCTCGGCGAAAGCGGCGAGATGATCCGCGACACCGTCGCGCGCTTCGCCGACGAACAGATCGCGCCGCTGGCCGAAAAGGTCGACCGCGAGGACTGGTTTCCGCGCGAGGAGCTGTGGACCGCGATGGGCGAACTGGGCCTGCACGGAATCACGGTGAAAGAGGAAGATGGCGGATTAGGCCTCGGCTATCTCGAACATGTCATTGCGGTGGAGGAAGTCAGCCGGGCGAGCGCGTCCGTCGGATTGAGCTATGGCGCGCATTCCAATCTCTGCATCAACCAGATCGCGCGCTGGGGCAATGAAGAGCAGAAGGCGAAATACCTGCCCAAGCTGATCAGCGGCGAAAATGTCGGATCGCTCGCGATGAGCGAGGCGAGCGCGGGGTCGGACGTCGTCTCGATGAAGATGAAGGCCGAGAAGGTCGACGGGGGCTACGTGCTCAACGGCACCAAGTTCTGGATCACCAACGCACCCTATGCCGATACTTTGGTCGTCTATGGCAAGACCAATCCCGATGCGGGCAGCCGGGGCATCACCACCTTCCTGATCGAAAAGCACTTCGAAGGCTTCTCGATCGGGCAGAAGATCGAAAAGGTCGGAATGCGCGGCTCGCCGACGAGCGAACTCGTGTTCGATGATTGCTTCGTTCCCGACGCAAACGTGATGGGCCCGGAAAACGGCGGCGTCGGCGTGTTGATGAGCGGGCTGGATTACGAGCGCGTCGTGCTCGCCGGATTGCAATTGGGCGTGATGCAGGCGTGTCTCGACACGGTGATCCCGTATCTGCGCGAACGCACCCAGTTCGGAAAGCCGCTCGGATCGTTCCAGCTGATGCAGGCCAAGGTCGCGGACATGTACGTCGCCCTCCAGTCGGCGCGCGCCTACACATATGCCGTCGCCAAGAATTGCGACGCCGAAAAGACCACGCGCTTCGATGCGGCAGGCGCGATCCTGCTGGCGAGCGAGAATGCCTTCCGCGTGGCCGCCGAAAGCGTCCAAGCGCTGGGCGGCGCGGGCTATACGCTCGACTGGCCGGTCGAACGCTATATGCGCGATGCCAAGTTGCTCGACATCGGCGCGGGCACGAACGAGATCAGGCGGATGCTGATCGGGCGCGAACTGATCGGAGCGGCGGGATGACCGCACCCACTCTCAACACCAAGCTCGACCGCGAGGCGCCCGATGCCACGGCGCGGTTCGATCACAATCGCGCGCTCGCCGAAGATCTGCGCGCGAAGGTCGCCGAGGCGGCGCTGGGCGGGTCCGAGCGGCATCGCGAGCGGCATGTCTCGCGCGGCAAGCTGCTTCCGCGCGAGCGGGTGGAACGGCTGCTCGATCCCGGCTCGCCCTTCCTCGAAATCGGGCAGTTGGCCGCGAACGGGATGTATGAGGGCGATGTGTCCGGCGCCTCGATGATTTGCGGGATCGGGCGCGTTTCCGGTCGGCAGGTGATGATCGTCTGCAACGATCCGACGGTCAAAGGCGGCAGCTATTACCCGATGACGGTCAAGAAGCATCTCCGCGCGCAGGAGATTGCCGAACAGAACCGCCTGCCCTGCATCTATCTCGTCGACAGCGGCGGCGCGAACCTGCCCTATCAGGCCGAGGTCTTTCCCGACCGCGACCATTTCGGGCGCATCTTCTTCAACCAGGCGAATATGTCGGCGCTCGGCATTCCGCAGATCGCCTGCGTCATGGGATCGTGCACGGCGGGCGGGGCCTATGTGCCCGCGATGAGCGACGAGACCGTGATCGTGCGCGAACAGGGCACCATCTTCCTCGCCGGGCCGCCTCTGGTGAAAGCCGCGACCGGCGAGGAAATCAGCGCCGAGGATCTGGGCGGCGGGGACCTCCACGCGAAAAAGAGCGGCGTGGTCGATCACCTTGCCGAAAACGACGAGCACGCGCTCACCATCGTGCGCGATATCGTGTCCCATCTCGGCGCGAATACCGCTGCGGCAAAGGATGTGACGCTGAAGGAGCCGCGCCCGCCCAAATTCGATGCCGAGGATCTCTATGCCCTGATCCCCGAAGACGTGCGCGCACCCTACGATGTGCACGAAGTCATCGCGCGGCTGGTGGACGGCAGCGAATTCCACGAATTCAAGGCGCAATACGGCTCCACGCTGGTCTGCGGCTTCGCGCATATATGGGGGATGCCGGTCGCGATCCTCGCCAATAACGGCGTGCTGTTCAGCGAGAGCGCGCAGAAGGGCGCGCATTTTATCGAGCTGGCCTGCCAGCGGCGCATCCCCCTGCTGTTCCTTCAGAATATCAGCGGCTTCATGGTCGGCGGCAAATACGAGGCGGAAGGCATCGCCAAGCACGGTGCCAAGCTCGTCACCGCGGTCGCCACCGCCACCGTGCCGAAACTGACCGTCGTGATCGGCGGATCGTTCGGCGCGGGCAATTACGGCATGTGCGGCCGCGCCTATTCCCCGCGTTTCCTCTTCACCTGGCCCAATGCCCGCATCTCGGTGATGGGCGGCGAACAGGCGGCGAGCGTGCTGGCCACCGTCCACCGCGATGCCGATAGCTGGTCTGACGAGGAGGCGGAGGCGTTCAAGGCGCCGATCCGCCAGAAATACGAGGATGAGGGCAATCCCTATTACGCCACCGCCCGCCTGTGGGATGATGGCGTGATCGACCCCGCCCAGACTCGCGACGTCCTCGGCCTAGCGCTCGCCGCCAGCCTCGAAGCCCCGATCGCCGACCGCCCGGCCTTCGGCGTGTTCAGGATGTAGGCGCGGATGGACCGCAACGCCGGGCCGCCTTTGTGACCCGCAAACCCTCGCTCCTTTCCCGGCTTGTCTGGCGCATTCTTCTTGGTCTTTATCGCTGGAAGGGCTGGCGGTTCGAAGGGGCGATGCCGGATGTGCGCAAATGCGTCATCCTCGGGGCGCCGCATACCTCGAACTGGGATTTCGTCTTCGTGCTCGGCGCGGCGCACAGGATCGGGATACCACCCGGCTTCATCGGCAAGCATACGCTGTTCAAATGGCCGATGGGCGGCTTCATGCGCGATATGGGCGGGATTTCGATCGACCGGCGCAAGCGCGACGCGAATTACGTCCAGCAGATCGCCGATGCCTTCGACCGGGCCGAGGAACTGGCGCTGGTGATCGCGCCCGAAGGGTCGCGCAGCGGATCGGGTGAATGGAAGAGCGGCTTCTACCATATCGCGATGGCGGCAAAGGTCCCGATCATCCCCGCCTGGGTCGATCACGAAAGAATGCGCGGCGGCATTGGCGAGCCGTTATGGCCGAGCGGCGATTATCGCGCCGACCTTGCAAAACTGGCAGCATTCTACAGAGAGAAGCGGCCCGACTGCGCACGATTCGTCGCTCTGGAAGCGACCACGCGCACGGTCGGCGAACTGACGGCCGGAACCGGTGGGGGTGGGGCAGATGATAGTTGAATCCGTGGCTGCGAATGCGGCGATCCTGTTCGGGCTGGCGCTGATCCTCGGCGTGTTCGCGCCGCGGATCGCGAGCGGGAAGCTGGCCTGGGGCGCCGGGATCGTCGTGCTGACCCTGGCGAGCTGGCTCCAGCTGGCCGCGCCCGCGCCGCTCGCGAACCAGATCGGCGGGATGGGAGTGGCCTGGGGCCTGTGGGTCATGGTCTCGTCCCGCCTCGCAAGCCGGGCATCCGCCGCGTCCGACTTCACCGCATCGCGCGCGGATCTGCCCATGGTGCAGGCGGTTCTGCGCGTCTTGGGAGGCGCTCTGCTCCTGTTCCTCGTCGCCAGCCCGATCCAGTACGGCGTGCTCCAGGCTTCCTCGGTCGAGCCGGTCAGCGGGCTCTCGCTCGTCGGGCTGGGCGTCTATGTGCTCGGTTTCCTCTTGGACGCGCTGCGTGTCCGCAAAGCCGGTGCCCGCTGGGGCATGGCGCTGGTCTGGTGGGGACTGTGGATCGCCGCCGCCAGCGCCGGCTGGTGGGTGGTCGCGTGGACCGTGATCGGCCCCATTCTGGCGACCTGGCTGGCCCTGCGCCGCCGCTGATTGGTAAGGGTCAAGCGGGGATGGCGGAACGCTGCGCCCCGATCGCGCGTATTGCTCCCAGGCGCGGATAGGCGGACCGCCCCGCGCGAGGAGAAATGCCATGCAGGAAGCCCAGCTGATCCAGCTGCTCGTCGTGATCGCCGTGGTGATCGCGCTGTTCGCCGTGGTCTGGTTCGTGATGCGCCGCCGCAAGACCGCGCATCTGCGCGACAAGTTCGGCGAGGAATATGACCGCACCGTCGACAGCACCGGCGGGCGTAGCAGCGCCGAACGCAATCTCGAGGAGCGCGAGCGGCGGGTGGCCGAATTCGATATCCGGCCTCTCACCCCGGCGGAGCGTGACCGCTTTGGCGACGAGTGGCGCGAAGTGAAGATGCTGTTCGTCGACAGTCCGCCCGAAGCGGTGCTGCGCGCGGACCGCCTGCTCGGCACGATGATGGAAGCGCGCGGGTTTCCGGTCGGCGATTTCGACCGCCGTTACGAGGATCTGACGGTCGATCACGGTGCCGTGGCGAAGCATTATCGCGACGCGCACGACATCGCCGAAAAGCGCGGGGACGCGACCACCGAGGAAATGCGCCGCGCGATCAATCACTACGAAAAGCTGTTCGAGGAATTGGTGAGCGAGACCGGTGAAGCCGACTCAACCGATGGGTTCGTTCCCGGCGTCCGGCTGGACGATGCGGGCGACCATGACGGCACAAGTTTCGGGGACGCCGATACGGTCAGCATGACATCCAACGGCCGTCCCGTCCGCCCCGACTGAGCGCTTATCAGCGGGTTCGTCCGTCGCGGTTGAGCGCGCGTTTCAGGCTCGCGCCGATCGCGAGGGCGGAGAGAATGGTGATGAGGCCCGCCCAGATCCAGTGCGGCAGGATTAGCGCCGCCTCGATCGCGCCGGTGTCGGACAGGACGCGTCGGCCTCCGATGACGGCGCTCTCGGTGAAGAGATAATTCCAGTCCCGCAACATGCTGAGCGCGGCGAGGATGCCGAGGAATTGCAGGGCGAAGCGTTCGAGATCGGGCCGATTACTGCGCGCGATCACTATCAGGATCAGCGCGACGAGCGGCAGCACCACCACGCCCACCGGGCTGCGCACCCAGATCAGCGTCGACAGGATCAGGGCGACGGCGAGCGCATACAGCGCCGGTCGCCAGCTCCGCCTGCGGCCCGATGCGAGAATGAGCAGCGATCCGACCAGCGTCGGCCCCAGCGGTCCGGCGGCGGCGACGAAAGCGCGCTTTAACGGGCTTGCATCGATCGGAGACAGGCTTTCCGCAAAGCCCGATCCATCGGGAAAGATCACCAGCCGCTGGAAATCCCACCCGACCAGCAGCGCGGCCAGCCCATGCGCCATCTCGTGGAACCACGTCGTCAGGATGACGAAGGGGTAGAGCAGGAAAGTCCCGAACGGCAGCAGGGGCAGGAACAGGACGAGCGCGCCCGCCAGCATCAACCGCCCGACCTGTTCGGCCTGCGATCCGGGCGCGATCGGGTTCTTCACATCGCGATCAGACGTCGAGATTCGCGACGTTCAAAGCCCAAAGCGGTTCTCGATGGCTGACAGGGTCAGACATCGAGGTTCGCGACATTGAGAGCATTGTCCTGAATGAATTCGCGGCGCGGTTCGACCACGTCGCCCATCAGGCGGGTGAAGATCTCGTCGGTGACGTCCGCATCCTCGACCTTGACCTGCAGAAGCGCGCGATTGTCCGGGTCGAGCGTAGTCTCCCACAGCTGCTCCGCGTTCATTTCGCCCAGCCCCTTATAGCGCTGGATCTTCTGCCCCTTGCGGCCCGCGGTCAGCACCGCTTCCAGCAATTGCGTCGGCAGGATGATCGCGCCTTCCTCTGCGACCGACACGGTTTCGATTTCGTCGTTCTCTTGTGCTTCGGTCTCGGCGGTTTCCTCGGCCCCCTTCACCAGGCGCACCGGCGCGGTATAGACCTCGGCCTGCTCGCCCGCCACGCGGTGGAGCTTGCGCGCTTCCGCGCTGTCGAGGAACTTGCCTTCGATCTCGTGCACGTCGGTCACGCCGCGCCACAGGCGATGGAAGCGCACCGTGCCGTTATCGAGCCGGTCGGCGGACCAGTCGGCTTCAGGATCGCCCAATTGGAGATGCGCAGCGGCGCGGCTGAGCGCTTCGCTGCGATCGGACAATTCGGGATCGAGCGCGCCTGCCAGCGCCATCGCCTCGATCAGGTCGGTATCGTATTTGCGCGGCACGAAGCCGAGCAGGTTCCGCATCCTGAGGCCATGCGCCACCAGTTCGGACAATTCGCCCGCCCCGCGCGTGCCGCCCGCCGTCTCCAGCACCCGACCTTGCAGGCCCTGTTCGGTCAGATACCGATCATAGGCGGCCTGATCCTTCAGATAGACTTCCGACTTGCCGCGCGTCACCTTGTAGAGCGGCGGCTGCGCGATGAAGAGGTGCCCGGCTTTCACGATCTCGGGCATCTGGCGGTGGAAGAAGGTCAGCAGCAGGGTGCGGATATGCGCGCCGTCGACATCGGCGTCGGTCATGATGACGATCTTGTGATAGCGCAATTTGTCGAGCGTGAATTCGTCGCGCAGGCCCGTGCCCATCGCCTGGATCAGCGTGCCGACCTCCTTCGACGAGATGATCCGGTCGAACCGCGCGCGTTCGACATTCAGGATCTTGCCCTTCAGCGGCAGGATAGCCTGCGTTTTGCGATCACGACCCTGCTTGGCCGAGCCGCCCGCCGAATCACCCTCGACCAGGAAGAGTTCGCAATTCGCCGGATCGCGATCCTGACAGTCGGCGAGCTTGCCGGGAAGCGAGGCGACGCTCATCGCGCCCTTGCGGCTCATCTCGCGGGCACGGCGCGCGGCCTCGCGCGCGGCGGCGGCGTCGATGATCTTCTGGATGATCGCCTTGGCGTCGTTCGGATTTTCCTCCAGCCATTCGCCCATCTTCTCGCCCATCAGCGATTCCAAAGGCTGGCGGACTTCGGAGGAGACCAGCTTGTCCTTGGTCTGCGATCCGAACTTGGGATCGGGCAGCTTGACGCTGACGATGGCCGTCAGCCCCTCGCGCATATCCTCGCCCGAAAGGCTGACCTTCTCCTTCTTCATCAGGCCCGAGGCGGTCGCGTAATTGTTGAGCGTTCGCGTCAGCGCGGCGCGGAAGGCGGCGAGGTGGGTGCCGCCGTCGCGCTGGGGGATGTTGTTGGTGAAGGTGAGGACGTTCTCGTAATAGCTGTCGTTCCACTGCAGCGCGACGTCGATCCCGATCCCGTCCTTTTCGGCGGACACGGCGATGGGGTCCGCGATCAGCGGCTGCTTGTTGCGGTCGAGATATCTGACGAAGGCCGCGATCCCGCCTTCATAGAACAGGTCGTGCTCCAGCGGTTCCTCGTGCCGCTTGTCGCGCAATTTGATGCGCACGCCCGAATTCAGGAAGGCCAGCTCGCGATAGCGGTGTTCCAACTTGTCGAAATCGAATTCGATGACGTTCTTGAACGTGTCCTCGCTCGCCTTGAAGGTCACGCGCGTGCCTTTCTTGAGGCCGTTGTCGTCGCCATTCGATTCGACCGGCGGGGCATCGCCCACGATGCGCAGGGCTTCGACCGCATCGCCATGCTCGAAGCGCATCCAGTGTTCCTTGCCGTCGCGCCAGATGACGAGTTCGAGCCATTCCGACAGCGCGTTGACCACCGAGACGCCGACGCCGTGGAGGCCGCCCGACACCTTGTAGGCGTTGTCGTCGCTGGTGTTCTCGAACTTGCCGCCCGCATGGAGCTGGGTCATGATGACCTCGGCGGCGGAAACGCCTTCTTCCTTGTGCATGTCGACCGGAATGCCGCGGCCGTTATCCTCGACGCTGACCGATCCGTCCGCGTTCAGCTCGATCAGGACGAGATCGCAATGACCCGCCAGCGCCTCGTCGATCGCGTTGTCCGACACCTCGAACACCATGTGGTGGAGGCCCGATCCGTCGTCGGTATCGCCGATATACATGCCGGGGCGCTTGCGCACCGCATCGAGGCCTTTCAGGACCTTGATGGAATCGGCGCCGTATTCGCCGTTGCGTTTCGCGGAATTGGGGCTTGCTGTCGCGCCGTTTTCCGGCGTCGCTGGGATGTTCTCGTCCATGGCGAGTATATAGGCGCACGCAGCGCCTTTGACAAAGTTTCACGGGCCTTTTCCCCATCTTGCCGCACCAAGGACGGGATCGCTTGACCGGGCGCGTCCGCGCGGCCACGTGCCGCTACGGTATGCTGTCCATTCTCGACATCTTTCGCATCGGCATCGGCCCCTCCAGTTCGCACACGGTAGGCCCGATGCGGATCGCGGTGCGCTTCGTGCGCGCGCTGAACAAGGCGGGCGCGCTGGAGCGGACGGCAAGGATGGCGGTCGAGCTGCAAGGTTCGCTGGCGCTGACCGGGGTGGGGCACGGCACGGTCGATGCGACGATTCTCGGCCTCGCCGGGTTCCGCCCCGATCGCACCGATCCCGACGATGCCGCCAAGGCGCTGGCACGGATACAGGAAACCGGGCGGCTCGAATTGTCGGGCCAGCACGCAATCGCCTTCGACAAGGCGCGCGATATCGACCTGGCCGGGCACATCATTCCCGATCTCCACCCCAACGGGATGCATCTCGTCGCCCGCGATGGGGAGGGCAGTGTCCTGCTCGAGCGGACCTATTATTCGACCGGGGGCGGTTTCGTGGCGAGCGCGGCCCAGCTCGCGCGCAAGCCCAAGGACGATCGCGTCCGCACCGGATCGCCCGTGCCCCACCCTTTCGGATCGGCGGCGGAATTGCTGGCGCTCTGCGAGGGGCACGCCCTGTCGATCGCCGACCTCGTCCTCGCCAACGAGGACGCGATGCGCCCGCGCGACGAGACCATGGCGGGGCTCGATCGGATTTCCGAGGCGATGGATGGGTGTATCGATCGCGGCCTGTCGCAGCGCGGCATCCTGCCCGGTGGCCTCAAGGTGCGCCGCCGCGCGCCCGATCTTTGGGACAAACTCTCCGCCCAGCCCCAGTCGAACGAGCGCGAATCCCTGTTCGACTGGCTCAATTGCTACGCCATGGCGGTGAACGAGGAAAATGCCGCCGGGGGCCGCGTCGTCACCGCGCCCACGAATGGCGCGGCGGGGATCATCCCGGCGGTGATGCGCTTCTATTGCAAGACCGCCGACGAGGAGGACTGCAAGGAAAGCCGCCGCACCTTCCTGCTGACCTCGGGCGCGATCGGCCTGCTCTACAAACAGCGCGCCAGCATTTCGGGCGCGGAAATGGGCTGTCAGGGCGAGGTCGGCGTGGCCTGCTCGATGGCGGCGGGCGGATTGGCGGCTCTGTGGGGCGGCAATCCCGAACAGGTCGCCAGCGCGGCGGAAATCGGGATGGAGCACAATCTGGGGCTGACCTGCGACCCGGTGGGCGGGTTGGTGCAGGTGCCCTGTATCGAGCGAAACGCGATCGGCGCGGTCAAGGCGGTCAATGCTGCGCGGCTCGCGCTCCATCGCACGGCGGCGGAAAGCTGCGTGACGCTCGACCAGGTGATCGAGACCATGCGCCAGACCGGGCTCGACATGTCGACCAAATACAAGGAGACCAGCCAGGGCGGGCTGGCGGTGAACGTCATCGAATGCTGATGCTGTTTGCCGTGGTGCTGGTGGTCTCGGGTGCGCTGGTCGCCGGGGCCGCATGGGGCATCTACGGCAGGCTGCCCGACCGGCTGGAAGGCTTCCTCGTGGCGCTGGCCGGAGGGGCGCTGCTGCTGTCGGTCACGACCGAGCTGATCCAACCCTCGATCGACAAGAGCAGCGTGTTCCACGCCATGCTCGGCGTGGCGGCTGGCGCGATCGTGTTCTGCGGGCTCGATTATCTGATCGACGAGAAATGGGGTTCGAATTCGGGCGGCGGCCTGCTCGCGGCGATCACGCTCGACGGGATACCGGAAAATCTGGCGCTCGGCGTGGCGCTGATCGGGGCGGGAGGACTGGAGGTGGCGGCGCTGGCCGGATCGATCCTGCTATCGAACCTTCCCGAAGCGGCGGGCGGCGCGCGCAGCATGGCGAGCGGCGGGCGATCGAAAGCGCAGGTCATGCTGCTGTGGGCCGGGACTGCCGGCTTGCTTTCGGCAGCGGCGATCGCGGGCAATCTCCTGCTGGCCGGGGTTGGCGAGGGAACGCTGGCCATAATCCGCTGCTTCGCCGCAGGCGCCGTGGTCGCCAGCCTCGCCACCGAAGTCTTCCCCAAGGCCTACAGGGACGATCACTATCTGAGCGGGATCGCGACCGCGCTCGGCGTGATCCTCGCCTTCGTGCTCGGCGATCTCGGCGGCTGATCGCTCTCGACACCACTCTCGACCCAACTCTCGACCCAACTCTCGACATTGCGCGCGGCGCATCTAGGGTGGCGCGATGGACGCCAGCGACATCGCCGACCGCCTCGCCGAACCCTATGGCGATTTCTCCGCAACGCTTGCCGCCTGGGCCGAGGCGCAACCCGACGCGATCGCCCTGCGCGACGAAACGGGCGCCCTGACATGGGCCGAGATGGCCGACCGGATCGAGCGGATCGCGGCCCGGCTGGTCGAGGACGGGCTAGAGCGCGGGCAGGCGGTCGCGATCCTCGGCGCCTCCTCCATCCCCTATGCGTTGGTCTTCCTCGCCGCGGTGCGCGCAGGCGGCGTCGCCGCGCCGCTCACCACCAGCGCCAGCGCCGATCAGCTGAAGGAAATGGCGCGCGATTCGGGGGCGGATCATATCTTTATCGCCCGCGCGAAACTGACCGAAATGGGCGAGGATTGTTTCTCCCGCCTCACCAAGATCGTCCTCGACGAGGAAATTGACGCATGGATGGCCCCCGCCGGAACCCGCGCGCCCGATTTCACGCCCGAGCGTGGCGATCCCTTCAACATCATCTATTCCAGCGGCACCACCGGCACGCCCAAGGGCATCGTCCATTCCCACGGCATGCGCTGGACCCAGTTCGCCGCGCCCGCCGCCAGCCCGGTCGACAAGGGAATGCCGGTGCGCGCGCTCGCCTCGACCCCGCTCTATTCCAACACCACCATGCGCGCCTTCCTCGCGCCGCTGCTGGCCGGTGGCAGCGTGCGGATCATGGGCAAGTTCGATGCGGCGCGCTGGCTCGATCACGCCCAGGCGGACCGGACCACGCTGACCATGCTGGTGCCGGTCCAGTACCAGCGGCTGATGGATGCGGACGAACTCGACGATGCGGATCTGTCCGCCCTGCGGCTCAAATTCTGCACCTCGGCCCCCTTCTCCCCGGCGCTCAAACACGAGGTGCTGGCGCGGATGCCGGGCGCGCTGGTGGAGATCTATTCGATGACCGAGGGCGGGGTCGTATGCCTGCTGCCCGCCCATGAATTTCCCGACAAGCTGCACACGGTCGGCCGCCCCGCGCTGGGCAGCGAGCTCAAGGTGCTCAACGACGAGGATCGCGAAGTGCCGCCGGGCGCGGCAGGCCATCTGGTGGGCCGCAGCGGCACGATGATGAACGGCTACCACAATCGCCCCGAGCAGACGCGCGAGGGGTACTGGACCGACCCGGAAACGGGCGACGTCTGGCAGAGGATGGGCGATATCGGGCGCGTCGACGAAGACGGGTTCGTCGAATTGGTGGGCCGTGCGAAGGACATGATCATCTCGGGCGGGTTCAACATCTATCCGGTCGATCTCGAAACCGAGCTGGAAAAGGAAGCCGGCGTGGCGGAGGCTGCCGTCATCGGCGTGCCCTCGCGCAAATGGGGGGAGACGCCGGTGGGCTTCGTGCGGCTGACGAGAGAGGGCGCGAGCACCGATATGATTCTCGCCGCCGTCAACGCCCGCCTCGGCAAGACGCAGCGGCTGGCACAGTTGCACGCAATCGAACAGATGCCGCGCAGCCATATCGGCAAATTGCTGAAGACCGATCTGCGCGAAGAAGCCGAACGGCGTGGTCTCCCCGACTGAAAGAAGGGGCGGCGGGCTTTCGAGACGCGGCGCCGATAGGGTAGGGGGGGGGAGAGGTTTCGGCGGCCGCGTCTCTACTCGCTGCCTAGCGCCTTGCAGGGCCGGTCGGGCATCAGGGGGAGAGGAGCGCTCCGACCGTGAATGCCCCGCAAGGGAGGGCCAGGATGCCGTCGGCGCGATGCACCGGAAGCGGCATTTCCTGCGTCGACCGATGCGGTGGGAGGACCGGATCGGCGTCTGAGGCCCGAAATAATGTTGCGGCGCGGCGAACGAAAGTGAGAAAACGCCAAGCTGGGTTGCGTTTTACGCAACGGTAAAAGGTCGGCATCTCTGCTCCGCTCGCCAGCCGCTCTGGACCGGCCATCGCCTTGGCGGTAACGGCTCCGCGCATGGACAAAGAGCATCTCCCCGACTCCATCCTCATCGTCGATTTCGGCAGTCAGGTCACCCAGCTGATCGCGCGCCGGGTGCGCGAGGCGGGGGTCTATTCCGAAATCGCGCCCTATACGATGGCCGAGGAAGCGTTCCAGCGGATGCGGCCCAAGGGCATCATCCTGTCGGGATCGCCCGCCAGCGTGCCCGAGGATGGGAGCCCGCGCGCACCGCAATGCCTCTTCGACAGCGGCCTGCCGATCCTCGGCATCTGCTATGGCCAGCAGGTGATGACGCACCAATTGGGCGGCGAGGTCCGGCCCGGCCATGAAACGGGAGAAGGCGGCGAATTCGGCCGCGCCTTTCTGACCGTCACCAAACCCTGCGCCCTGTTCGACGGGTTGTGGGAAGTCGGCGAGCGGCACCAGGTCTGGATGAGCCATGGCGACAAGGTCACGCGCTTTGCCGACGGGTTCGAGATCGTCGCCACCAGCGACGGCGCGCCCTTCGCCGTGATCGCGGACGAGGCGCGCAAATATTACGGCGTCCAGTTCCATCCCGAAGTCGTCCACACGCCCGATGGCGCGAAGCTGATCGCCAATTTCGCGCGCCATGTCTGCGGCATGGCGGGCGACTGGACGATGGCTGAATTCCGCGCCACCAAGATCGCCGAAATCCGCGAACAGGTGGGGGACGGCAAGGTCATCTGCGGCCTGTCGGGCGGGGTCGATAGCGCCGTCGCCGCGGTGCTGATCCACGAAGCGATCGGCGACCAGCTGACCTGCGTCTTCGTCGACCACGGCCTGATGCGGATGAACGAGGCCGAACAGGTCGTCACCCTGTTCCGCGATCATTACAACATCCCTCTCGTCCATGTGGACGCGGAGGAGTTGTTCCTCTCCGGCCTCGCGGGCCAGACCGACCCGGAGAAAAAGCGCAAATTCATCGGCGGCGCCTTCATCGACCTGTTCGAGGCGGAGGCGAAGAAGATCGGCGGCGCGGATTTCCTTGCGCAGGGGACGCTTTACCCCGACGTCATCGAAAGCGTCAGCTTCACCGGCGGCCCTTCGGTCACGATCAAGTCGCACCACAATGTCGGCGGCCTGCCCGAGCGGATGAACATGAAGCTGGTCGAACCCTTGCGCGAATTGTTCAAGGACGAGGTGCGCGAACTGGGCCGAGAGCTGGGCCTGCCCGAGATCTTCGTCGGCCGCCATCCCTTCCCCGGCCCCGGCCTCGCCATCCGCATTCCTGGCGAGGTGACCAAGGAACGCTGCGACATCCTGAGGAAGGCCGACGCGATCTATCTCGACGAGATCCGCAAGGCCGGGCTCTACGACGCGATCTGGCAGGCCTTCGCCGTCCTGCTCCCGGTCAGGACCGTGGGCGTGATGGGCGACCACCGCACCTATGACAGCGTCTGCGCCCTGCGCGCGGTGACCAGCACGGACGGGATGACGGCGGACGTCTACCCCTTCGACGCCGGTTTCCTCACCCAATGCGCGACCCGGATCGTCAACGAGGTGAAGGGCATCAACCGGGTCACCTACGACTACACCTCGAAACCGCCGGGCACGATCGAATGGGAGTGACGCCTCCCACCTCGCTCTGCATCCCGGTCGCCATGCCGGAGGATCTCTGCGCCATCGACGACGAGTTGAAGGCGATCTATCACGGGCCCGACAGCGTCTGCGTGTGGGTGTTCGAAACCCGCGAAGACCGTAACCGCTTCGTCGAGGAAACGGCTGGCATGAAAAAGGCCGAGCGGGAGGCGGTGTTCGAAGCGCGTTTCCGAGGCCAGCCCTGACAGGCGAACTCCCTCTCGGTGCCGACTCTCGCACCGAGACGCTGCGCCGCCTCCAGGCGCTATTGATCCAGCGCTTCGGGCGGATCGAGCGGGCGGCGGCGGCGTGGCGCGCGCCGGAATGGGTGCTGGTGCAGGGCGTGATCGGCGCGCGGACGAAATCGCCGGTCTCGAACGCCGCGACCGACCGCCTGCTGACGCGCTACGCTTCGTGGGAAAAGGTGGCCGAGGCCCCGCTCGATGACTTGCGGGCCGAACTCTCGACGCAGACCTATCCCAATATCGCGGCGGAGCGCCTTAAGGCTAGCCTCACCGCGCTGATCGAACGGCGTGGCGCGGTCGACCTGTCGCATCTCGCGGATATGAAAACCGGCGAGGCGATGGACTGGCTCGAACGCCTGCCGGGCATCGGGCGCAAGATCGCGGCGGGGGTCATGAATGCCAGCACGCTCGACCGGCGGGCGATCGTGCTAGATTCGCACCATACCCGCATCCTGCAGCGCATGGGCCTCGTGCCGCCCAAGGCGAGCACCGCGCGGGCTTTCGATGCGATCATGCCCGCCATGCCGGACGAGTGGTCAGGCGCCGATTTCGACGAGCATCACCTGCTGATGAAGAAGCTCGGCCAGACATGGTGCAGGCCCAGCGCGCCCCGATGCGAGGATTGCCCCGCCGCCTCGCTCTGCGCGACGGGGCAGGCCCGGACCTGAGCGCCGGAACGCTCTGGGCGATCCCGCCGTTGGGAGGCTGACGAACAACGGAGTTCCCATGCCCAGCAATGCCCCCCTTTTCGACCCTGTGAATGTCGGCGCCTTCGAAGCGCCGAACCGCATCGTGATGGCGCCGCTCACCCGCAGCCGGTCCGAAGCGAAGACCAACGAGCAGACCGGCCTCCACGCGCTCTATTACGCGCAGCGCGCAGGTGCGGGTCTGATCGTGAGCGAAGCCACCCAGATCAGCCAGCAGGGTCAGGGCTATGCCTGGACGCCGGGCATCTTCACCGATGGCCAGGTCGAAAGCTGGAAGGTGGTGACCGACGCGGTGCACGAGGCGGGCGGACGGATATTCTGCCAATTATGGCATGTCGGCGCGATCAGCCATTCGGTGTTCCAGCCCGATCATGGCCAGCCCGTCTCCGCCACCGCATGGACGCCCGAGGGCGAGGCTTTCGTGGGCGATCGCCACGAGGATGGGCCGCAGGTCCCCTTCGAGGAGGCGCGTGCCCTGCGCACCGACGAAATCCCCGGCCTGATCGAGGATTACCGCCACGCCGCCCGCTGCGCCGCCAAGGCGGGGTTCGACGGGGTGGAGGTGCACTGCGCCAACAATTACCTGATCGACCAGTTCATCCGCTCCGAAACCAATAACCGCGACGACGAGTATGGCGGCAGCCTCGACAATCGCCTGCGCCTGATGCGCGAAGTGGTCGCGGCAGTGTGCGAGGAATTGCCCGCAGACCGCGTGGGCGTGCGCCTGTCGCCGCAGGGCGGCCCCGGCGGGACCGAGGATGCGAACCCGGACGAGACCTATCCCGCCGCCGCGAAGGCGCTGGCCGGAAGAGGGCTCGCCTATCTCCACGTCATCCGCCCCAATTCGCATACCGGCGAGGGCAAGGACCAGAGCGGCGACAAAATCCTCCATACGATGCGCGACGCCTTCGACGGGACGTTCATCGCCAACGGGAATTTCGAGCCTGCCGAAGCCGCCGAATGGATCGAGAAAGGCCATGCCGATGCGGTCGCCTTCGGGCGCCTGTTCCTCGCCAATCCCGACCTGCCCGAGCGGATCGCGCAGGATGGACCCTATAACGAACCCGACGAAAGCACCTTCTATGGCGGCGGGGCCGAGGGGTACACGGATTATCCGAGCCTCAAGCAGGTCGACGATCCGATCCCGGCCTGAGACATGCTGAGCGATGAGGCGGTCGAGCGCGTCTACCGCATCCTTGCGCGTGAGATGCCGGGGCGCACGCCGGACGCGAAGGGGCCCAAGGGGCAGCCCGACGCGTTCCGGTCGTGCGTCTCGTGTATGCTTTCGGCCCAGTCGCTCGATCGCAACACCGCCAAGGCGAGCCGGGCGCTGTTCGCTCTGGCCACGACGCCGGAAAAGATGCTCGAGCTGGACGATCGCGCCATCGCCGCCGCGATCAAGCCGTGCGGGCTCTACAACAACAAGACCCGCTCGATCCGCAAATTCTGCGAGGCTCTACTGGCGGAGCATGGCGGCGTGGTGCCCGACACACGCGAAGGGTTGATGAGCCTGCCCGGCATCGGCCGCAAATGCGCCGATATCGTGATGAGCTTCACTTTCGGAAAGGACGTGATCGCGGTCGACACGCATGTGCACCGGGTCTGCAACCGGATCGGCCTGACCGATGCGAAGACGGCGGACCGGACCGCGCAGCAATTGGAGGAGCGGACGCCCGAATGGGCGCTGCGCGACGGGCATTTCTGGCTGATCCAGTTCGGGAAGCGCGTCTGCACCGCACGGGCGCCCAAGTGCCCGACCTGCCCGGTCAACGGGTGTTGCGAATTCTACGCGGCGACGCGCTCTACCAGCTGAACCCGTTTGCGACGGCGCGCTTTTCCGCCTCGGAGCTTTTCCGCCCCAATGTGTCGTTGCGATGCGGGAAGCGACCGAAGCGCGCGATCATGCGGTGATGGCTGCGCGCGAAACCCAGCGATCCGGGTGCGTGGCGCGCGAAGAGGCGCAGGCTCAAGTCCTGATCCGCTATCGCTTCGCTATGCATCAGCGGCATGAGGACGAATTGCTTCTGAGGGCGCGACAACCCGGTCAGCCAGTCGCGGTCGAGGACACCATGCGTCAACGCCAGCGCCAACCCGTCCCAAGCGAATGCCTGCGCGCTGTCGCGGTAGAGGTTGCGGGGGACCTGATCGAAGAGAAGGATGGCTGCACGCGCGGTCTTGCGGTCGGTCAAAAATTCATCGGGCGGTCTGTCGCCCATCGCATGAAGCGTATCTTCGAAACGCCGCCTCAGGAGCGCATCGACACGCTCACCCCCGCCGAACCAGTCCGCGGGGCCGAGGCGTTCGAACCAGACATGCAATAATTCGCGCGCCCAGGGCTGCACCGCAGCCGCCATCGCCGGTCAGTCGGTCCCGACGCGGCGATAGGGAACGAAGTCGGTCAGAAAGATATTGCCGGTGTAGAAACCGTTGAACCGGTCGCGCGTGCTGACCTGGTCAAGGCGGCAGAGGCGGCTGCCACTTCCGAATTTGCGAATCACCAGAACGTCGTCATTGTCGAGCGTCTGGGGTGCCCGCGTGCGGTTCACGTACACCGTATCGCCACTGCGATAGACGATCGCAGTGTCGTCGATCACGGTCAGGGGACGGCTGTTGAAAGTGTTGATGCAGCTCTGCGGTTCGCCTGCGACCCGGCCGTCGATCATTTCGGCCAGCTTCTCTTCGCCGGACTTGCGTTCGGCGGATGCGGGCGATGCGACGAGGGTGATTGCGGCAGCGGCGGTGGCGAGCGAGGAAAGACGGGGCATGATCGGTTCTCCTATGGAAGCGATGTATATCACAAAACATCTGAACCCGGGCTGAGTTTCCTCATCGAAGGGCTTCGCTTGGCAGGCGTCACCCCGTTCCGCCCACCGTCAGGCGGTCGATCAGCAGTGTCGGCTGGCCCACGCCAGCAGGCACGCTCTGCCCGCCTTTGCCGCATATGCCGACGCCTTCGTCCAGCGTCATGTCGTTGCCGATGCCCGATACGCGGGTGAGGACGCTCGGCCCGTCGCCGATCAGCGTCGCACCCTTGATCGGGGCGACCACCTTGCCGTTCTCGACCTTGTAGGCTTCGGTGCAGGCGAACACGAATTTGCCGCTGACGATATCGACCTGCCCGCCGCCGAAGCTGGTGGCGTAGATGCCTTCCTTCACGCGGGAGAGCAGCTCTGCGGGATCGTCCTCGCCGCTGCGCATGAAGGTGTTGGTCATGCGCGGCATGGGCGCGTGTTCATAGCTTTGGCGGCGGCCGTTTCCGGTCGGCTCCACGCCCATCAGGCGGGCGTTCAGCCGGTCCTGCATATAGCCCTTCAGGATACCGTCCTCGATCAGCACGGTCTCGCGCGTCGGCGTGCCCTCGTCGTCGATCGAGAGCGAGCCGCGCCGCTCGGCGATGCTGCCATCGTCCACCACGGTGACGCCGGGCGCGGCGACCCGCTCGCCGATGCGGCCCGAAAAGGCGCTGGTGCCCTTGCGGTTGAAATCGCCTTCGAGGCCGTGGCCGACCGCCTCGTGTAGCAGCACGCCCGGCCAGCCGGGGCCGAGCAGCACCGTGGTCTCGCC
This sequence comes from Qipengyuania pelagi, assembly GCF_009827295.1. Taxonomy (NCBI): domain Bacteria; kingdom Pseudomonadati; phylum Pseudomonadota; class Alphaproteobacteria; order Sphingomonadales; family Erythrobacteraceae; genus Qipengyuania; species Qipengyuania pelagi. The sequence continues at coordinate 529,646 of NZ_WTYD01000002.1, forward strand.
CGCAGGCGCCGCCACGCTTTCGAGATTGACGAGCGCCTGGCGCACCGCCTCGTCCACGCCGCGCATCCACTGTCCTTCATCGAACAGGCGATCGTAGAGATAGCGTCCGCCCATTCCGAAACTGCCGCTTTCGCGCCGTCCGTTGGCTTCGGCGACGATCCCGATATTGAGCCGCACCAGCGGGCGGATATCGCGCGCGGTAAAGCCATCGGGGCGCAGGATGTCCACGACGCTCCAGCTCGCCAGCAGGCTTGCGCTGACCTGCGCGACGCGCGGGTCCTTCACGCGGGCGACCGCGTCGATCTTTTCGAGGAGCGCGACCTTTTCGGCAAAAGGCACGAGGTCGAGCGGGCACAGATCGGTGTAGAGGTGGCGATTGGTGCGCTCGGGCGGGACGATGCCCGTCTGCCGGCCCGGATCGAGCACTTGCAGCGTCTCGCCCGCCCGCGCGATCGCTTTGTGGCTGATCTCGTTGGCATGGGCGAAGCCGGTGGTCTCCCCCGAAACCCCGCGCAGGCCGAAACCCGAATCGCGGCTGTAATCGGCTGTCTTCAACCGTCCGTCATCGAAGGCAAAGGCTTCGGAAGCGAGGAACTGGAGATAAAGCTCCCCATCGTCGCAGGCGCCCAGCAGATCCGATGTCAGGCGCAGCGCCGCGTCGGGATCGATCTGGCGATAGAGAAGCGCGTGCGGGTCGGTTGTGGTCGTCATCCCGACTGGATAGGAAGTCCGCGCCGCCGCGTCACCTGTCGTGTCGGAATCGTGTCGGCCGCGACACGCTCGTCCTTGCGACCCGGCCTCGAGCCGGGGAAGCTTCCATACGTCGCGCAGTGGATTGCCGCGTCGCCTTCGCGTGCTCGCAATGACGAAGTATCGGAGCGAGGTCCGTTCTCGGCAGTGCCCTGCGTGACCCGCCGCTCAAGCCGCCCTTTCCTCGTCATTGCGAGCGAAGCGAGGCAATCCAGGGCGACTCAGCCTTGGGCTCCCCGCACTGACGCAAACGCCTCAGCGATGCCCCGGATCGGCGCCTTCGGAAATATCCCTGAGGCTCGCCGGATCGACCCCGTCCGCCGGGCCGCCGATCATGACGAAGCGCCGGTCGCAATAGCCGCAATCGACATAGCCGTGCTCGTCGATCTCGAGATAGACCTTGGGATGGCCGAGCGCCGCCGGGCGGTAGTTCGGGCCGCCGCGAATGTCGCTGGCGCCGTCGCACCAGACGCGCTTGGTTTCGACTTTCACGATCTCGGGGGGCGCGGTGTTCATGGTGACTGCCGATAAATGCTCGCCTCCCCGTGCGCAAGGTGGCGCGAACGGGCAGGGGCGCTTATGTGCCCCCCCATGGACATCCAACCGGACACCCAACCCGCAATCCGCATCGACAACCTCCTCAAGCGTTACGGCGCCAAGGACGGAGACGGCGGCGGGAAGCTGGCCCTGAAGGGCGTCAGCTTCGACGTGCCCCAGGGCGGGATCTTCGGCCTGCTCGGCCCCAACGGGGCGGGCAAGTCGACGCTGATCAACATTCTCGCCGGGCTGGTCGACAAGACCGATGGCAGCGCCGAGATCTGGGGCTTCGATATCGACCGCAATCGCCGCAACGCGAAACGCTCGATCGGGATCGTGCCGCAGGAAATCGTCTTCGATCCCTTCTTCACCCCCTTCGAGGTGCTGGAGAACCAGGCGGGCTTCTACGGCATCCCCAAGGCGGAGCGGCGCAGCGAGGAATTGCTGGAAGCGGTGCGCCTGTCGGACAAGCGCGATGCCTATGCCCGCACCCTGTCGGGGGGCATGAAGCGGCGGCTTCTGATCGCCAAGGCCATGGTGCATTCCCCCCCGATCCTGGTGCTGGACGAGCCGACTGCGGGGGTCGATGTCGAACTGCGCCGCCAATTGTGGGAACTGGTCACCGAACTCAACGAACAGGGCGTTACCATCGTCCTCACTACCCACTACCTCGAAGAAGCCGAGGAATTGTGCGAGCGGATCGCGATCATCAATCACGGCGAACTGATCGCCAACAAGCCCACGCGCGAATTGATCGGGATGGCGCGCGAGAAGATCGTGTCGGTTTCGGTCGACAAGGATCTCGCGGGGCCGATCATGGAGGAAGCCTTCGTCAAATCCGAGGTGGTCGATCCGCGCCGGCTCGACGTGACCTATGATCGCGACGCGACCACGGCGGGGCAGGTTCTCTCGCTGATCCAGCAGCATGGCTATGCCATCGAAGACGTGACCACGCGCGAGGCGGATCTCGAAGACGTATTCGTCCAGCTGACGGCAGCGGTCTGAGCTTTTCACAAACCACGCATGTAAGCGTGGTGTAGCCTAGACTCGCAGTGTCCGGCTCCGATGCGGAAACCGGCACGAAGCGCGGTTTCATAGGGCAGCATCTACCCCCACCCCCCTGGGCTGGCACCGTTGCGCCCTTGCGCGATGGCGCGCCGCGTGTTCAAGCGCGGGATATGGCCACGCATCCTTATCAGCACGATATCCTCGTCATCGGGTCCGGCGCCGCCGGTCTGACCGCCGCGCTTGCGCTTGCCGAAACCCGCAAGGTGGTGGTGCTGGCCAAGGGCTCGCTCACCGGCGGGTCGACCGCCTGGGCGCAGGGCGGCATCGCCGCTGTCCTCGATGCGGGCGACACGTTCGAAAACCACGTGCGCGACACGATGATCGCGGGCGCAGGGCTGAACGATCGCGAGACGGTCGAATTCGTGATCGAGCGCGCGCCCGCCAGCATCGACCGGCTGAGCGAACTGGGCGTCCCCTTCAACCGCGAAAGCGACCACCTCCATCTGACGCGCGAAGGCGGGCATAGCCACCGCCGCATCGTCCATGTCGACGATGCGACCGGCTGGGCGGTTCAGGAAGCCTTATTGAACGCGGCGAAGGCCAACCCCAACATCACCCTGCTGCCGGGGCGCAGCTGCATCGACTTCATCACCGGCCGCAATGCCGAAAAATTCTCCGGCGGCGGGCGGGTCTGGGGCGCCTATGCGCTGAACGAGGAGACGGGCGCGGTCGAACGCCATGTCGCGCGCGCCACCGTTCTGGCCGCGGGCGGGGCGGGGCGCTGTTACCTCTTCTCCACCGCGCCGCGCGGCGCCACGGGTGACGGGATCGCCATGGCCTGGCGCGCGGGTGCCCGCGTCTCCAACATGGAGATGATGCAGTTCCACCCGACCTGCCTCTATAATCTCGAGGTCAAGAACTTCCTCATCACCGAAGCGGTCAGGGGCGAGGGCGGAAGGCTGATCAATCCGCGCACCAAGAAGCGCTTCATGGAATTCTACGACCCCGAACGGATGGAACTGGCCCCGCGCGACGTGGTGGCGAGAGCGATCGATGCCGAGATCAAGCGCTTCGGGCTCGACTATGTTCATCTCGACATCAGCCATATGCCGCCCGAATTCGTGCGCGAACATTTCCCCACCATCGACGAGAAGCTGTCCGGCCTCGGCATCGACATGACCATGCAGCCGATCCCGGTCGTGCCGGCACAGCATTACACCTGCGGCGGCGTGGTCGTGGATCTGGACGCGCGCACCGACCTGCCGGGCCTGTGGGCGGCGGGGGAATGCACTGAGAGCGGCTTGCACGGCGCGAACCGGCTGGCTTCGAACTCCCTGCTCGAATGCTTCGTCTTCGGCGAGGCGGCGGCGCGCGACATCCTCGAAAGGTGGGACACGCTCGAAGAACCGCCCGCGATCCGCGAATGGGACGATACGCAGGTCGCCGATTCGGACGAAGAGGTCGTCATCAAGCAGAACTGGACCGAAATCCGCCGCTTCATGTGGAATTATGTCGGCATCGTGCGCACCACGAAACGCCTCGAACGCGCGCAGAACCGCATCGCCATGCTGAAGCAGGAAGTCGAGGATTATTACGGCGCCTTCCGCGTGACGACCGATCTCATCGAACTGCGCAATCTGTTGCAGGCATCGGAACTGATCGTGAAGAGCGCGCTGAAACGCCACGAAAGCCGGGGCCTGCATTTCACGTTGGATTACCCCGAGACCGATCCGGTGGCGAAGGATACGGTGCTGGTGCCGTAACGCAGGAGAGAGCGAATGCCCCAAACCACCGCCAACGGCGTCACGATCCATTACGAGGATCACGGCAATCCGAGCGATCCCGCCATGCTGCTCATCATGGGGTTCGGCGCGCAATTGACCCTTTGGCCGGACGAGCTGGTCGAGGCGCTGGTCGGGCATGGGTTCCGGGTGATCCGCTACGACAATCGCGATGTCGGTCTCAGCCAGAAATTCACCGGCCAGAAGGCGCCGGGTCCGGTCAAACTGACGCTGCTCAAGAAGATCGGGCTGACGCCCAAGGTCCCGTATACTCTCGCCGATATGGCCGAGGATGCGGTCGGGCTGATGGATGCGCTCGAGATCGAGCGGGCGCATGTCGTCGGGGCGAGCATGGGCGGGATGATCGCGCAGCATGTCGCGGCGAAACATGCGGATCGCTGCCTCAGCTTCACGCAGGTCTTCTCGACCACCGGCAATCCGAAACTCCCGGCCGCACGCAAGGAGGCGTTGCAGGCGCTGGTCAAGCGGCCCGACAGCACCGAAGAGGCCGCGCTCGTCGCCCACGGGATGTATCTGGCGCGCACGATCGGCAGCCCTGCCTACCCGGCAGAGGAAGAGCGCCTGCGCGAAAGGGTCGAGGCGAGCATCCGCCGCAGCTTCTACCCTGAAGGCGGCACCCGCCATCTCGCCGCGATTCTGGCGGACGGGGACCGGCGCGAGATCGTGCGCGGCATCACCGTGCCGACACTCGTCCTGCATGGCGAGGACGATCCGCTGGTGCCCTGCGAGGGCGGGCGCGACACCGCCGCCTGCATTCCCGGTGCCATGATTCGCACCCTGCCGGGGTGGGGCCACGACCTCCCGCTGGAACTGGTCGACGAGCTTGCCGATGCGATCGCCGGACACGCGCATGAGGCCACCGGAGTGCCCGCCTAGATTCGATAATTGCGGGCGCGGATTCGATCGCTGCGCAACCGCCAGTGCGCCGCTTTTGCCCGCAAAAATTTTTTCACGGATTCATTTTCGCTCTTGCGCTCATCACAAGTCCAGCTTGGTCCACGCGTCGCTGCGTTGCAGTCGGATGACACACCGCCATTGGGCGGGGCCGGGACGCGTTAAAACACTCTTCACCCTCTTGCGCCCCGACCCGGTCTGATTCAGTATCTGGTAGTCGGGCACCTGGGGGGACCCACTAGACCTAGCGATTATCGCCGCCGGACCCATATGGGGCAGGTGGTGATTCCGTTCGGTCCTGGCTGGGCCCTGTGGGCAAAAAGGGGATAAGTTTCATGCCCCTTACGCCCCCGAATATTGCTAGGCGGGGGTAGCTCGCCGAATCGAACACATGCGGAACATCGGCTCATATCCGATCGGACGCGACACGAGACGAACGGCGAGGACGAGCGATGGATTTCAGGAACGAGGACGCGATGGAACTGGACATGACGCAGGACGATACGGCGACTGTCTCGGACGCGCCCGCCTCCAGCCCCGCGCCCAACAAGTCGCCCGAGAAAACGGGCGGAAAGGCAATCGACATGCAGGCAGGCGACAGCGGCAGCGACGAGCTGGTCAGCGAATCCGCGATCTCCGAAAAGGCCGATGCCGCGCTCGCCGGTGCGATGATGGAAGCGGTAAAGGCTTCGGCGGCGCCTGCCGACGATTCCAAGAAGATCAACGATCGCCGCTTCCAGGTCGTCACCGACACAAGCCGTGACGACCTGCTGACCGAATTCGGCAAGGAAACGCTGATCGATCGCTATCTCCTGCCCGGAGAGGACTTCCAGGATCTGTTCGCCCGCGTGGCGGATGCCTATGCCGACGATCAGGGCCACGCCCAGCGGCTCTACGACGCGATTTCGAAGCTGTGGTTCATGCCCGCCACCCCCGTCCTGTCGAATGGCGGCACCAATCGCGGCCTGCCGATCTCGTGCTATCTCAACAGCGTCGAAGACAGCCTCGAAGGCATCGTCGGCACCTGGAACGAGAATGTCTGGCTGGCATCGCGCGGCGGCGGCATCGGCACCTATTGGGGCCAGGTACGCGGCATCGGCGAGCCGGTGGGCCTCAACGGCAAGACCAGCGGCATCATCCCCTTCGTGCGCGTGATGGATTCGCTGACGCTCGCGATCTCGCAAGGCTCGCTGCGGCGCGGTTCGGCGGCCTGCTATCTCGACGTGTCGCACCCCGAGATCGAGGAATTCCTCGAAATCCGCAAACCTTCGGGCGATTTCAACCGCAAGGCCTTGAACCTGCACCACGGCGTGCTGCTGACCGACGAGTTCATGGAAGCGGTGCGCGCGGGCGAATCCTTCGACCTCGTCAGCCCCAAGGACGGATCGGTCCGCAAGACGGTGGATGCGCGCTCGCTGTTTCAGAAGCTGGTCGAAACCCGCCTCGCGACGGGCGAGCCCTATATCGTCTTCTCCGACACGGTGAACCGGATGATGCCCAAGCATCACCGCGATCTCGGCCTCAAGGTCTCGACCTCGAACCTGTGTTCGGAAATCACGCTGCCGACCGGCCGCGACCATCTCGGCAATGATCGGACCGCGGTCTGCTGCCTCAGCTCGCTCAACCTTGAAAAATGGGACGAGTGGAACGGCGACAAGCAGTTCATCGAGGATGTGATGCGCTTCCTCGACAACGTGCTTCAGGACTATATCGACCGCGCGCCGGACGAAATGGCGCGCGCCAAATATTCCGCCAGCCGCGAACGCAGCGTCGGCCTCGGCGTCATGGGTTACCACTCCTTCCTCCAGCAGAAGGGCATTGGCTTCGAAAGCCCGATGGCCAAGGTCTGGAACCTGAAGATGTTCAAGCATGTCAGCGCCAAGGCGGAAGAGGCCAGCATGGTCCTAGCCAAGGAACGCGGCCCCTGCCCGGATGCGGAAGAAATGGGCGCGATGGAGCGCTTCAGCTGCAAGATGGCGATCGCGCCGACCGCGTCGATCTCGATCATCTGCGGCGGCACCAGCGCCTGCATCGAGCCGATCCCGGCCAATATCTACACCCACAAGACCCTGTCGGGCAGCTTCGTGGTCAAGAACCCGTATCTCGAAAAGCTGCTGCGCGAGAAATCGAAGGATTCGACCAATGTGTGGAATTCGATCCTGGAGAAGGGCGGGTCGGTCCAGCATCTCGACTTCCTGAGCGCGGAAGAGAAGGCGACCTACAAGACCAGCTTCGAAATCGATCAGCGCTGGCTGCTCGAATTCGCCGCCGACCGCGCGCCCTTCATCGACCAGGCGCAGTCGCTGAACCTGTTCATCCCTGCCGATGTCGACAAATGGGACCTGATGATGCTGCACTTCCAGGCGTGGGAGAAGGGCATCAAGTCGCTCTATTACCTGCGCTCGAAGAGCGTGCAGCGCGCTGGCTTCGCGGGCGGGGTCGAGACCGACAACACCGCCGATGCCGCGAAATACGAGCTGTCGGCGGGCGCGGGCGAGCAGACCGATTACGAGGAATGTCTCGCCTGTCAATAGTAATGTTGTGCTGTGTCTCATTCTATGGAACAGGATGGGACTGCAGTCAATAAATGACTTGAAAAAGTGAGAAGGTGTGCCCTCATGGACCGGGAAACCCCGTAACCCATGAGGGCACACCGTCTTGCGTCTGGCTTTCGTCAATCCTGATCTTCTCGACCAGCCGGTCGACGAAACCCTCATGCCGAGAGAGCTCGAACGGTTCTGGCACGAGCGAGCCGGCCCGTTGGCGAAGTCGCTCTACTCCAGGATCGGGATCACCGGACGAGCCCCCTTCGTCCTCGATCAGAATTCAAATCCTCCTCAAATCCATCCTCAGTCCTCCAGCGTCCTGCGCAAGATGACCGAGCAGGTGCCCGGGCGGACCACCATGCGGACCTATGGTCAGCACGTCCTCAGGTTCGTCGCCACGCTAATGGAGGATGGCCATGACCTGACGACCGTCGAGCCGGGATACCTTTCCCAATACCGGGCTCGTCGCCTGGCGAGCACGACACCTCAGGGAAAGCCCCTGGATCCTGTCTCCTGGAACTCCGAAGCCGCCGCGCTGAAGACGATGTTCGATGCGGCCGTCCTCCTGCGTCTACGCCCCGACAACCCGACCGAACATCCGGCACTGCAGTGGTCCTTCAAGGGCGCCGCAGCTTCATCCGAAGAGCCCAAGTTCATCACACTCGACCGCTTCCGTATCTTCCGGGACGACGGGCTGATGGTGACCAAATCGCCGTTGCGCAACGCCGCCTTCGCCGAAACCATCCTGACGTCCGGCATGCGTCTCTACGAAAGCAGCAGGATGCCGCCATCGGCCGTTCCCTCTCGCTCCGAAAGCACCGGTGGTCGAGCGTTCACCTATCCAGTCCCTGCGATCGATGGAAAAGGCTATCGCGCCCGGAAAGTCCCCGTCGGCATCCACGCGTTCCGTCGCCTCCAAGCATATCAGCAACTCGAGCGACTGCCGGCGCTCGAACGCAAGGGGCTTTCGGCGTCCCCAGCTCCGCTGTGGATCAACCAATCCGGCGACCTCATGGGGATCGGCGGCTGGGAAAAGGTCTTCGAGAACGCATCCGAGCGATCGGGTGTCAAGGTGACGCCGCATACCCTCAGGCACACCTTCGCGGTCTACATGCTCTGCGCGCTCCTGCGTCGGCATCACGACAGCATGAAGATCAAGGACGATGTCAGACGCCTCACGGAAGGCGGTCGCGGTGACGTCTACGCTACGATCTTCGGCGACCCCCTCCGCGCCCTCCAGCGTCTCCTGGGTCACAAGCACTACGAAACGACCTTCATCTACCTCGACATCCTCAGCGCAGACGATTTCGTCATCGACGAGGCGCTGCGGATCTTCGAGGATACCCTGGGATCGGAGGAGGACTACCTTGACCTCATCCGCTGAGAACAGGAAGGATGCGTCCAATGACCGTCTCCCGCCGAGGCGGGGGCGGCCGCGGCGAAAAGTCCCGAGCCTCGACCGGGGAGGCGTTCTCCAGTTCCCCACCCGGTCGAATCCGAAGGATTGGCGGCATCGCCATTTCGAACGCAAGAACCCCCTGAACTGGGACTTCGCTTCGGTGCGTCCTGCCCTCGGGAGGGCCATGCTCGATGCGGTCCACAGGATGTCGGGACCCGGCAAGGCCATCGCCACCGGATCGACGGCCTTGGCCTACCAGACACAGAGCAAGCCCTTTTTCCTCTGGCTGGCAGAAACGGAAAAGGACGCGCGAGGTCAGGAGCCCGGCAAGGAAGACACCATCCTCGATCCTCAGATCGTCGAGGACTTCCGCATAGCCATGGACCTGCGTGCGACGCTGGGAGAAGTCACCGGCACCACCGCCTATGCCTACAAGGCCGCGCCGCTGAGAATCCTGCGACAGCTGTATCTCGAGGACGCGGCGGTATTGGGCCCGAGTTGGCGTGACGAGGACTTCCTTCCCGGCGAGCGGATCGACGATACGAAGCCCAACGCACCCTATTCGCTCGCCGAATCGCAGCGCATCATCTCCGCCTGTGCGGCCATACTGCACCGGACGCACGATAGTGGCGACCCCGGGGACAGGGCGGTCATGGAGATCGCCGCCTTTGTCATCATCGGCCTGAAGCTCGGGATCGAGCCCGAATGCCTTCCCGTGCTCACGCTGGCGAATCTCAGGCCCGATGGGCGGCGCATCAAGGTGCGCTACATCAAGCGGCGCGGCGGTGGCGGAAACGGATTTCGCAAGAGCCGAACCACCAACCCGAGCGACTGCGGCATCGACACCGAGGAGGAGGCCATCGCGGACGGGACCTCGTTCCGGGAAGCCGCCGGGGCCCTCGCTCTCCTGCGGGATCGAGCCAGAGAGAGGCAGGACCAGGATGGCGGAGCCGACGATGCGACACCGCTGTTCACGTTCCACTGCGCCGCCGATGCCTTCAGGGCATTCAGCGACCATCTCAACGAGAGCGGCCTACGAGATGATCACGGCGGGCGATTGCCGATCGTCAGGAACAGGCTGCGCCCGACCTGGCGGACCCAGCGCACGATCAGGCATGGAGGCCGACTGTCAATCGACAGGTCGGACAACTCGGCCGACGTGCGCGCCAAGCACTATCTCGACAACGACCGTATCCGACCCTTTCTCGAGAATGCGGTCCTCGACGCGCAGGCCCAGGCCTGGAACCATGCGCTCTCCAGGCGGATCGTCGATCTTCCGAACGACGCATCCGACGATCAGGTATCGGCAGCCGCACAAAAGGCCGAAGTCGCCGAGAACGACATCGCGACCGCGCTGTCCGGCGAGCAGGACCTGTGGCTCGCCAGCTGCCGCGACTTCACGAATTCCCCGTTCGACAAGCCGGGCACACCCTGTTCGAAGGCCTTCTTCGGCTGCGTGGTCTGTCCCAACGCTCTGATCACGCGTCGATCCCTGCCCGCGATCCTCGGCTTCCGGGCGCATGTCGAGCGGCGCCGCGACGAGATGGGGTCACCCGAGTGGGAGGCCCTCTACGGCGCTGCGTGGCGTGAGATCACCCATGCCATCCTCCCCCAGTTCGACCAACGCACCGTCGCAGAGGCGGAAACGATCGCCAGGGGGCTGGACATGCATCTCCCTCCCGAGATGCTGCAATGAACGCGCATGCCGGCCATATCCGGGCTCAAGATGAGCGCAGCCAGCGGTCGCCCCACGGCGAATCGCCCATCCTGCTGCGTCGTCCCGACCTCAAGGGTCGGTTCGACGCGATGGTCTGGGATCTGACGGAGACGGATCACCATTCCGGCCGTGTCGAATCGATCTGCCGGATCGACTGGAACGACGTCGCCGCGAACCACCCGGGCTGGCTCTCCATCTGCAAGGAACTGTGCTGGCACCGGTTGAACACGCCGCTGGCGACCCAGAAGACGATCGGCAGCTACCATGCCTCACGCGAGCAGCTGAGGATGAAGCGGTTCCTGCGTTGGCTGGACGTCAAGCACCCCGATGTCGCGGGTCCTCTGGACCTCCGCCAGCGGCACGTCCACGAATATCGCGTATGGCTGGAGAACCATGGCCCGGAAGATGCAGTCAATGCCTCCGGCGCGAATGTGCGGACGGGTTCCTCCTGCAGCCCGCAGACGGTCTGGAGCTATCTCCTCCCGATAAAGGCGCTCGACGTCTTCCGTGAACGCCTGAATTCCCCACTGCCATTCTCCCCCTACGACGGCAACCTGACCGCAAAGATGCTCGGCGCCGGCGAGGCCAATGAGGAGAACGCGACCGAACCCCTGCCGGACGAGGTCATCGCGACGCTTATCGACTGTGCGCGACGCTATATCGAGCACTATGCACCCACCGTGCTTGCGATGCGGGAAGAGATGCACGAATTCTGGGACGATGGCAGGGCTGATTTTCCCGGTTGGAAGACATCACCTGGCACCTGCCCCGAGACGGGCATCACCTGGATGCCGGACCGCAAGAAGGCGGCGCACCATCTCTATCGCGAGGAACTCGGCCATCTTGTCGCCGCCTGCCTCATCGTGATCCTCTACCTTTCCGGAATGAGGTCAGGGGAGGCCAGTAACCTCGGTTCCGACTGCCTCGACCGTCCCGTCGACAGGGCTACAGGCCTCCGCGACCGCTGGCGCATAAGCGGCATACCGCTCAAAAAACGCGGCAAGGGCAAGGAGGGCAAGCCTCCACCCGTGGAATGGGTGGTCCCGGATATCGTCGCCCAGGCCGTGCAGATGCTGCAGAAGCTTCTGGCACCATACCGCGCGATGCACGGGTCGGATCTGCTCATGCTGAGCAAGGATGCCCTGCGCAAGCCCAAGTCGCGAGACAGGAAGCTGCTGCGTTCATCGAAGACCGGCTATCCACTGTCCGTCACCTCCATCGGAAGCCTGATCAACCTGTTCTACGAACGGGCGAGATGGCAGCGGGACGCGATCGCCCAGACAGACCCGAGTCTCACCCAGGCGCCCGATTATCACATCAAGCCGAGCCAGTTCAGGCGCACGCTCGCGAGGTTCATCGCGAGGCAGCCTTTCGGCATCATCGCCGGACGCCTCCAATATCATCATGTCTCGACGGCCGTCTTCGAAGGATACGCCGGCTCCATCTCCGACACCTTCGCTCTCGATGTCGAAGACGAGCGCATACTCGCGGGCATCGACATCCTCGAGGAGATGAGGAGTGATGCCCGGGCAGGCTGGCGGGCTGGGCCAGGTGCCAGCCGTGTTCTGGCTGAATGGGAGAACGTGCGTGAAGTGGGCCTCGCATCGGCCGTGGTCGACACGTCCTCGAAAGGAGCGGTGCTCGACAACAGCGTGCGCAAGCTCGTTCAGACGGTCCATGTCGGTAGCCTGAGCTACTGCGTGTTCAACGTGAGCAACGCGCTCTGCTTGACGGAACAGGAAAAGTCCTCACCGGGCGCGTCCCCGGCGATAAGCATGTGCTCTCCGGACAAGTGCGCCAATTCGGTGATAGCGCCCTGCCACGTTCCCAAGTGGCAGGGCCTGCTCGACGAGGTCCGGAGACTATCCGGAACCGCCCGGAGCGGACCGCAGAAACAGTCACTCCGGACCGCCGCCGAGAGATACGAAGGGGTGATCGCCAAGGCACAGGGAGGTGGAAATGGAAAAGATTGACCAGACCTCCTTCGAGGAACTCAGAAAGGACAATGCGGACCGCCTTCACGAACTCGACGTGCTGGCGGGAGGAGGCGACCTTCGCGGAACGGAAACGACCGAAAGGACGATCCGGGCCGGAATCGACCGCTTCTGCCGCGGGACCACGCAGACGGACGGCTCCTGGACGGTCGTCAACCTGGTCGAGGAGACCGGCGTCCCGCGGCCGACGCTCTATCGTTACAAGCGCGAACTCGAACTCTTCCAGAATCTTGGCGCATCGGCTCCGCACGGCGGCGCGCGCGAAGAGCTGAAACGCCTACGGAGCGAATTGGCAGCAGAACGCGAAGCCGCGAAGGCGGAACGCGCGCGACACCGCAATGCCGAAGCCGTCCTCGTGGAGCGCATCCACGCACTATCCCTACTGGTGGCTTCGGCGATGGGAGAAGATTCGCTGCCGCGAATGATCGAACTCAGCAACCCGCCCGAGTAGATCGTAGCTAAGGAAATGTCGCTGGTGATGGAAAACGGGTAGGAAACGCCTATCCTGATGAGGTTGAAGAGAAGGGAAAAAGCAGATGACGCATGCAGTGACCATTGCCGACGACCGGCTCGAAACCGCCATGGCTCTTCCAGGCGCAAGGCGTTCCCTGCGGGTGGCGATCGGTCATCTGAACGTGTCCCTTCCCCACAATGTGAGCGAGCGGGAGCTGCTCTGCTCGCTACTCGACATCCAGCCATTCTCCATCGACAGGGTCTGCGTCAGGGAATTCCTCAACGAGGCCGAACTCGAGACGCTGTCCGACCTCGTGACATCGGGGGCCATCAGCTACGACCAGCTCGCCGATGCTGCCTCGCTGCACCTGCCTTCCGGACACGAGACGAGGAGGTGGCTCGATGACCGCAAGGGCCTCTGAATGGCGAAAGCTCCTCGACAAGGCGCTTCCGGCGCTGGATCACGTGTTCGGCGCGCAACCGGAGAAGACGGATAGCCCCGACTGGACGCTCGGGGGTGGCACCGCGATCGCCATCCAGATCGACCATCGCATATCCTACGACATCGACATCTTCGTGCCGGGCACTGCGCTCAGGAACTTCGTGCCCGCGAACAATCCTGCCTCACGCGGCATTTCCGAACGCTTCCAGTGGCCGGGTCACTACCTGAAGTTCGAGCTCGACGAGGGAGAGATCGACTTCCTCTCCCCACCCCTGCAGACCGAACCGGGCTTCGAGTGGGCCAGATACGGGGATCGGCGGATCGCCCTCGAGACACCCGAGGAAGTGATCATCAAGAAAATCCGATATCGATCAGCCAAGTTCACGCCTCGTGACGTCTACGATCTGGCAGCCGTTTCCCAGGAAAGGACCGCCCTCGCCACGATCATGTCGGAAGAGACATCCGACGCCCTGCCGCGCCTCAAGGAGTCGCTGCGCATATTGGAGGCCAAGGGCGGGACCGATCTGTCCTCCTACGTCACGCCAACAGCTAAGGGGCGGGCGATCCTCCACGACGCGTTCCGCGTCGCCAAGGCGACTGTCGGCGAAGCCATGGGCATGGCGGACCGGACCTCGCGGCAGACGTCACATGATCCACGTCGATTCCCGCCGCCGGATCGCGGCATCGGGGACTGATACGCCCAGAATCCGGCTGACCGCCGCCAGCTGATCCTCTGCGCGAGGATCGGAACTAACCACCACATCAAAACACATCGCGTCTACCCGTGGAGGCTTTGCCTCCGCGGTGCTTCGACGTGTCCACCTCGAGGAAGGAGGCCATCATGAGCAATGTCTGGTCGCGAATGCCGCATTGGTCCACGCTGCTGCAGCGATGGACCGGAGCGATGGAACGCCACGGCGTCAACCTCGAAGAAGGGCTGACGACCGTGGTCGACGTCGTATGCGACGATCTGTCCGAACTGCGGACCGTCTCGGGCCTGCGTCACATGTGGATCGATCGCGGCTCGAGCCTTTATGACCGTCCCATTCCCGCCTTCCACCTGCTTTCGCTGGAAAGTCAGCGCGACCGCTTGCATGACGCGAACGAGGTGCTCCGCGCACTCGGCGAGACCGGCGGGAACCCGGAGCTGGTCGCTGCCGTGATGATCGCCGCGACCGCTGCCGGCTACGACGACCACGACGACAGCCTGCAGGCGGCGGGCAGGATGGCCATGGCGATCCTCGAAGCACATGCGATCGATCCGCCTCGCCAGGACAGGCGGCCGGTTTTCCTCATGGAGGACCGGTTCGACCTCGGCGGACTGGCATCGGAACGCCTCGCCGATGCGCTCGCACGCGAACATGCCGGCATATTCCAAAGCGTCCTGGCGGCCCGCATCAGGTATCTCGTCAAGACCGCTGAAGGCGTCCGCATTCCCGCCCGCGAGGAGCTGGCCATCGGCCTGCCCGGTGAATTCGATCTCGCATTCGGTGCGCGGACCAGGCCAGTGACGAGCGGATCACCTGACGGCGCACGTGAGAATACAATAAGGGTCGCGCTCTCCAGCCTCCCGCGCGACGAACTGATCATGATCCTGGACGCGATCACTGCAGGGCTCGCGGCGGGTGGTCACGACATCGATGCGGTGACCAGTTTCGATCCCGAACGACGGTCGAGCAGCTACTTCGGACCGGCCATCCGCGCGACCGTAGACGCCAATACGAGAAACGGATGGCTCGTGCGGGTGAGCCGCCCCACCCTGATCACCATCAAGCCTGAGGACGCCGATTCCTGCACGGTCCTCGTCGGTCTTGACGGTTCGGTCAGGACCGAGGACATCGAGGCGCTGGGCAGACTCATGAAGCGCGCCATTGAAGCCGGTAAGCGCATCGACGTCGAAGGGCTCAGGATCGAGGATTGGGAGCATGTCGATCCCCGTGACCTGCGGGTGGACAGCCTGACGAGACGCATCGCCCACCTACGGGGAATCGATCTCATCCACGATGTCCGGTGGAGGTGGGGTGACGAAGGAAAAGAGGATCCGACCCCGATCTCCGAAAAGAACGTCCGTTCCATCGGCCTCAGGGCCACTGACCGGAGAGTGCATATACTGCGCCATTGGCTGCCTTGCCCGCGCGATGGAGCGTTACTGTTCGAGGACGACGGACGGACGCAAACCATCCGGACGCCTCGTGCCATCGGCCGAGACGCGTTGGACCGGCCCATCGCAGAAGTCCTCGATCAACCCGATCTGGCCGATATCCACGATGTGATCGTCGACGACATCATGACCGATGCGGACGGGAGAAGCGTTCTCTACCTCCGCTCCCGTCCCACTTCACTGCCGTTTCCCGACGAATTCCGAAGAGCGGAGTGAGACAGACAAGCCATGATTTAACCTTGGAGAACTGGCGACCTTGTCCTAGAATCAGGATGAACGTCATTCTCCTCCCAACCGACCGAATGACAGGAGAAGAACCAATGAACACCACGTTGCACAAATGCATCTGGCAGGTGCGCAATTGCGCAGTGAGACACCCTCACATTCTAACTAAGGCATGCCAGTAAGGCGGTCGATTTCGGAATAGAAACACATGGCCGGGAGCGTTCGCGCTTCCGGCCATTTTGTTTGTCGCGCTCAGACGGTTTCCAGCCCCGCCACCGTCACCGTGCGCTCGCCGCCGAAATCCTCGCGCACCACGATCAGGCCCTGCCTTTCGAGATGGTCGAGCAGGCGGCGGATGCGGCTGGGCGAGGAGCTGCCATAGGCGCGGGCGAGTTCGTCCTCGTCGGGCGCGGTGCGGCCGAGCGCCGCGTTGACCGCCAGCGTCAGATAGGGCGCGAGGACGTCTTCGGGCACGGCTTGGGCCAATTCCTCGATCGTCTCGCGCTTGCCCGGCTCAAGCCGGTCGAGCCCGCTGCTGGCATAGGCGAACAGGCGGCGGAACTGCATCATGTCGACATGCGCGCTCGGCACGCCCGCCTGGCGGCAGCGGACCGCGAAATTGCGGAACAGCGAAGTCTGCGACTGGAAGGTCGCTCCGTCCTCCATCGCCAACTCGCGCACGATTCGCTCTAGCCCTTCCTCCGCATCTTCCCTCGACGGGGCCGGGGCTGCGGATGCGGCATCCGGCGTCTCGTCATCGCCGGGTGCCGGTCGCTCGACGGCTGCGCTCGCCGCGATCGCCTGTTCGATCTCAGCCGATGGCCGGGGCGCGGGGGCCGGGCGCGGCGGCGGCGCGGGTTCGGCGGCGGCCTGGGCGAGATCGGTGTGGAGCAGCGCTTCCAGCTCGCCCCCGCTCGCATCGGGCAAAGGCATCAGCCCTTCGGACGCGTTCTTGCCGCCGGTCCTGACCGATCCGATTTCGACCGCGACCGGGCTGCGGCTGATCGCGGGGCCGAGGCCGAGGAAATGGCCGCGCTGCAAGTCGCGGATGCGTTCGGCCTGCCTACGGTCCATGCCGAGAAGGTCGGCGGCGCGCTGCATGTCGATGTCGAGGAAGGTGCGGCCCATCAGGAAGTTCGACGCTTCGGCGGCTACGTTCTTGGCGAGCTTCGCCAGCCGCTGCGTCGCGACGATCCCGGCAAGGCCGCGCTTCCTGCCCCGGCACATCAGGTTCGTCATGGCGGACAGGGTCATCCGCCGCGTATCTTCCGCCATCTCGCCAGCGGCGGCGGGCGCGAACATCTGCGCCTCGTCCACCACCACGAGCGCGGGATACCAGTGTTCGCGCGGGGCATCGAACAAAGCGGTCAGGAACAGGGCGGCGCAGCGGATCTGCTGTTCGACCTCCAGCTCGTCCAGCGCCAGGACGACCGAGGCGCGGTGCTGGCGGATGCGCGCGGCCAGCGTCTCGATCTCGCGCGAGGTGTGCGCGCCGCCGTCGATCACGATATGGCCGAATTCGTCGGCAAGGCTGGTGAAATCGCCTTCGGGGTCGATCACCACCTGCTGGACGAGGCCAGCGCTCTGTTCGAGGAGGCGGCGCAGAAGGTGCGACTTGCCCGAGCCCGAATTGCCCTGGACGAGCAGGCGCGTGGCGAGGAGTTCCTCCACGTCCACGGGCACGGTTTGCCCGCCCGCCTGCCTGCCGATTTCGATCTGCGCCCTCACGCGATACCGGATAGAGGCCTGCGCGCGCGAGGCAAAGGGAGGATGCGGATTTATCCAGTGCTTGACCCGACCAGCGGATTGCGGTTCCCCCTTCCCGAAGCCGAGAAGATGACACGATGGAGAGAGCGATGGCGGATCAGGCGGAATGGGTGAAGCGGCCCGAAGCGGCGATCGCGGCGGCGCGGTGCACCGAAACCGAATATGACGCGCTCTATGCGCGCAGCCTGAAGGATGCGGACGGGTTCTGGGCCGAACAGGCCGAGCGGCTCGACTGGATCGCCAAACCGTCGACCATCGCGGACTGGTCGTTCGATCCGGTCGCTATCAAGTGGTTTTCCGATGGCAGGCTCAACATCTGCCACAGCGCCGTCGATCGCCATGTCGAGAACGGCCATGGCGATGCGATCGCGCTGATCTTCGAGCCCGACGATCCGAAAAGCGATGCGCGCCAGATCACCTATGCCGATCTGCAGCGCGAGGTCGTCAAGATGGCGAACACGCTCAAGACTATGGGCGTCGAAAAGGGCGACCGGGTCACGATCTATATGCCGATGGTGCCCGAAGGCGCCTTCGCCATGCTGGCCTGCGCGCGGATCGGGGCGGTGCATTCGGTGATCTTCGGCGGTTTCTCGCCCGAAGCGATCGCGGGACGGGTCGAGGACTGCGAGAGCGACTGGATCGTCACCGCCGACGAGGGCCTGCGCGGCGGTAAGCGGATCCCATTGAAGGCCAATGTCGACAAGGCGCTCGAAAAAGTTTCGGTGAAGGCGGTTCTGGTGCTGCGCCATACCGGCGGCGATATCGCGATGAGCGAGGGGCGCGATCACTGGTATCACGAACTGTCGGAGGGCGTTTCCGACAGCTGTCCCTGCGAGCCGATGGACGCCGAAGACCCGCTCTTCATCCTTTATACCAGCGGTTCCACCGGCAAGCCAAAGGGGGTGCTGCACACGACCGGCGGTTATGCCGTCTGGACCGAGACGACTTTCCGCTACGTCTTCGATTACCGGCCGGGCGAGGTCTATTGGTGCACCGCCGATATCGGCTGGGTCACCGGGCACAGCTATATCGTTTACGGTCCGCTCTTGAACCGGGCGACCGCGCTGATGTTCGAAGGGGTGCCGAATTACCCCGATCACGACCGGTTCTGGGCGGTGTGCGAGAAGCATCGGGTCAACATCTTCTACACCGCCCCCACCGCGATCCGCGCCCTGATGCGCGAAGGGGCGGGCCATGTCGCGAAGCACGATCTCTCTTCGCTCCGCCTGCTCGGTAGTGTGGGCGAGCCGATCAATCCCGAAGCCTGGCGCTGGTATCACGATCATGTCGGCCGCGGCGAAGCGCCGATCGTCGACACCTGGTGGCAGACCGAGACGGGCGGGATCATGATCACCACGCTTCCCGGTGCGCACGACATGAAGCCGGGCAGCGCGGGCAAGCCCTTTTTCGGGATCGTGCCCGAACTGGTCGAGAACGACGGTGTGGTTTTGGAGGGCAAGGCCGAGGGGAATCTCTGCATCGCGAGGAGCTGGCCCGGCCAGGCGCGCACCGTCTATGGCGATCACGACCGTTTCGTGCAGACCTATTTCAGCACCTATCCGGGCAAATATTTCACCGGCGACGGATGCCGCCGCGATGAAGACGGCTATTACTGGATCACGGGGCGGGTGGACGATGTCATCAACGTCTCGGGCCACCGCATGGGCACCGCCGAGGTCGAGAGCGCGCTGGTCCTGCATCCCAAAGTGTCCGAAGCCGCCGTCGTCGGCTATCCGCACGATATCAAGGGGCAGGGGATCTATTGCTACGTGACTCTGAACGCGGGCGAGGAGCCGGACGGCGATCTCGAAGCGGAATTGCGCCAATGGGTGCGTAAGGAGATCGGCCCGATCGCCACGCCCGACCATCTCCATTTCACCCCCGCTCTGCCCAAGACGCGCAGCGGCAAGATCATGCGACGCATCCTGAGGAAGATCGCGGAGCAGGAATACGGCTCGCTGGGAGACACCTCGACTCTGGCCGATCCGGGAATCGTCGACGCGCTGATCGAAACGCGGAAAGGTAACGCGGCGCGATGAGCGGGGAATGGGTCCTCGGAATCATCGGCGGATCGGGCCTTTACGCCATGGATGCGTTGGAGGACGAGCAGTGGATCGAGGTGAAGTCCTCGTTCGGGGAACCGTCCGACGCGATCCTGTGCGGGCGGATCGCGGGCGTGAAGGTGCGCTTCCTCCCCCGCCACGGGCGCGGGCATCGCATCCTTCCCGGCCAGTTGAATGCGCGCGCGAATATCGATGCGATGAAGCGCGCCGGCTGCACCGATCTGCTCGCCATCTCGGCGGTCGGGTCTTTGTCGGAACCGCTCGCGCCCGGCCATTTCGCGGCGGTCGACCAGTTCATCGACAGGACCCAGGGCCGCGCCTCGACCTTTTTCGATAACGGCCTCGTCGCCCATGTCTCGATGGGCGATCCGGTCTGCCCGCGCCTGTCGGGATACGCCGCCGATGCGGTCGAGCGGGCGGGCGGCACGGTGCGGCGCGGCGCCACCTATCTGGCGATGGAGGGCCCGCAATTCTCCACCCGCGCCGAAAGCAAGCTCTACAGAAGCTGGGGCGCGGAGGTGATCGGCATGACGGGAATGCCCGAGGCCAGGCTCGCCCGCGAGGCGGAGCTGCCCTATGCCCTGATGGCCATGGTCACCGATTATGACAGCTGGCGGGACAAGGAGGCGGCGGTCGATGTCTCCGACATCCTCGAAACCATGCACGCCAATGGCGAGATCGCGAGGAAGGCGGTCGAGAAACTGTGCGCCCTCCTCCCCGAACGCCGCGAAGCGTCGCCGATCGATACCGCGCTCGAACACGCCATAATCACCGCGCCCGAACAGCGCGATCGCGCGGTGATGGCGCGGCTCGATGCGGTGGCGGGCCGCGTGCTGAACGGGGGACAAAGCTAGCCTTGCGCGATCTGCTTGTCATCGGCGGCGGGATCAACGGCGCGGGCATCGCCCGCGACGCCGCCGGGCGCGGCCTGTCGGTGACCTTGTGCGAGAAGGACGATCTCGCCGCCCATACCTCGTCCGCCAGCACCAAGCTGGTCCATGGCGGGCTGCGCTATCTCGAGACCTACGAATTCCGCCTTGTCGCCGAGGCCTTGCGCGAGCGCGAGGTGCTGCTGAAGGCCGCGCCCCATATCGTTTGGCCGCTGCGCTTCGTGTTGCCGCATGACAGGAATCTGCGCCCGCGCTGGATGCTGCGGCTGGGCCTGTTCCTCTATGACCGGATCGGCGGGCGGCGCACCCTGCCGGGGAGCCATGGCGTCGACCTTCGCAAACCGCCGCATCGCGCGATCCTCAAGGACCGGCTGACTCGCGGGTTCGAATATTCGGACTGCTGGGTCGAGGATTCGCGAATGACCGTGCTGGCCGCAATGGATGCGCGCGAGCTGGGCGCGGAAATTTTGACGCGCACCGAATGTATCGGGCTGGAACGGACCGCGGATGGCTGGATCGCCGCCTTGCGCCAGCCGGACGGCAGCGAGCGCGTGGTCGAAGCGCGCGCCGTGGTCAATGCCGCAGGGCCTTGGGTGGACGGGATCGCGGGCCTCGCTCTCGGCAGGGGAACGCCCGCGCGGCTGAGGCTGGTCAAGGGCAGCCACATCATCGTGCCGCGCCTTTATCAGGGCGACCATGCCTATATCTTCCAGCAGGAGGACGGGCGGATCGTGTTCGCGATACCTTACGAGCACGACTTCACGCTGATCGGAACGACGGACGAGCTGTTCGAAGGCGATCCGGGGACGGTCGCGATCTCGCCCGAAGAGCGCGCCTATTTGCGCGATGCGGTCGGCGGGTATTTCCGCACGGGCATCGCGGAGGAGGATATCGTCTCGACCTATGCGGGCGTGCGGCCGCTCTATGACGATCATGCCGCCAGCAATTCCACCGTCACCCGCGATTACGTGTTCGAACTGGACGCCGATGATGGCGCCGCGCCGATCCTGTCGATCTATGGCGGCAAGATCACCACCTTCCGCAAGCTTGCCGAACACGCGCTCGAAAAACTGTCGGATCACCTGCCGATGCGCGAAGCCTGGACGAAGGACGCGCCGCTGCCCGGTGGCGACATGGCGGATTTCGAAGGCTTCGTGAAACGCGCGGGCGAGCGGTATTCATGGCTGCCGCCCCGATTGCTGCGCCGCCTCTGCCGCGCCTATGGGACGCGGATCGACCGGGTGATCGGCACGGCGGACGGGATGGACCGGCTGGGCGAACATTTCGGCGGCGACCTCTACGAGGCGGAATTGCGCTATCTCGCCCGCGAGGAATTCGCGCAGTGCGCCGAGGACGTGCTGTGGCGGCGCGGCAAGCTCGGCCTGCATCTCCCGGACGCTGCGGCATCGCGGATCGACGCGTGGTTTGCGGCCGGGATTGCAGGCGGGTCGGCGGCTTAGGCGGACAACTAGGACTGAGCGAGTCGACTTCGCTTGAATGCGCCTGCCAAGGGGTCCACATGCCCCTGAATGAACGCCCATTCGCAACCCATGTCCGCCTCCCCCGCCGCCTCCACCCGCGCGATCGCCGCTGATCCTCTCGACAGGACGACGTTGCGACAGGCCTACCGGATGGAGGAAGAGGCCTGCATTGCCGAGCGACTCGATCAGGCGCGGGCGGTAAGCCAGGCGCACGCGAAATCGGCCAAGCTCGCGGTCCGGCTGGTCGAAGGCGCGCGCAAGCGCAAGGCGAGCGGGATCGACGCCTTCCTGCAGCAATTCGGCCTCGCCACCGAAGAGGGCATCGCGCTGATGTGCCTCGCCGAAGCGCTGCTGCGCGTCCCCGATGCGCAGACCGCCGATGCGCTGATCCGCGACAAGATCGGCGATATCGACTGGCGCGAACATCTCGGCGAAAGCAGCTCGACCTTCGTCAACGCCGCTACCTTCTCGCTGATGCTGACGGGCGAGGTGCTGGAGCGCCCGCTGGAAAGCCAGAAGGGGATGCGGCGTACGCTTAAGGCGACCGTCAATCGCCTGGGCGAGCCGGTGATCCGCAAGGCCACGCTTCAGGCGATGCGCATCCTCGGCGGCCAGTTCGTGTTCGGCCGCACCATCGACGAGGCGCTGAAGCGCGCCCAGCCCGAACGCGCGCGCGGCCTCACCCACAGTTTCGACATGCTCGGCGAAGCGGCGATGACCTTCGCCGATGCCGAACGCTATCGCGTATCCTACGAACAGGCGATCGACCGCCTTTCGCGCGAGACCGGGGCGGGCCTCACGGCATCGCCGGGGATTTCGGTAAAGCTGTCGGCGCTCTATCCCAAATACGACTTCATGCACGCCGACGCCGCCGTTGCCGCGCTGGTGCCGATCGTGCACGCTCTCGCGAGCCGGGCGCGCGATGCGGACATGCATTTCACCATCGACGCGGAGGAAGCCGAACGGCTCGACCTCTCGCTCGACGTGTTCGAAGCGCTGGTCGCCGATGACAGCCTGTTCGCCAACGGGACGGCGGGCGGCTGGACCGGGTTCGGCCTCGCCATCCAGGCCTATCAGAAGCGCGGCGTTCCCTTGTGCGACTGGACCGCGAAGCTGGCGCGGCGCCACGGGCGCAAGCTGTTCGTGCGCCTGGTCAAGGGTGCTTACTGGGATACCGAGGTCAAACTCAGCCAGGTCGGCGGATACAAGGATTTCCCCGTCTTCACGCGCAAGATCGCGACCGACGTGTCCTATCTCGCCTGCGCCGAACGGCTGCTGGCGGCAGGCGATCTGGTCTATCCCGCTTTCGCCACGCACAATGCGTATACGGTCGCCTCGATCGTGTCGCTGGCGGAGCGTGAGCAGAGAATGGGAAAATTTGAGTTCCAGCGCCTCCACGGCATGGGCGAGGACATTTACGGCGCCTTGGCCCAGGAAGAAGGCAATGCGCGCACGCCGGTGCGGATCTATGCGCCGGTCGGTACGCACAAGGACCTGCTCGCCTATCTGGTGCGGCGCCTGCTCGAGAACGGGGCCAATTCCAGCTTCGTCAATCGCATGGCGGATGTCGATGTCCCTGCCGAGGACCTCGCCACCGATCCGGTCGCGGAGCTGGCCGCGCTCGCGCCGCGCCGCAATCCCGATATCCCGCTGCCCAAGGATATCTTCCCCAATCGCCGGAACAGCGCCGGGATCGACCTCGCCGATCCGCTGGTGCGCGAGCCGCTCTTGGAACGGCTCGAAGCGCTCGACGAGAAGCATTGGCACGCGCAGCCCACCTTCATGAGCGACGAGGAGGGCGAGATCGCCCCGATCGACAAGCCGCACGATCTGAATGACGAGGTCGGGACGCGGCGCGATGCGCTGCCGCACGAGGTCGAGGATGCGATCACCCGCGCGCGCGAAATCCAGCCGCGCTGGAACGCCTTCGGGGGCGAGCGGCGTGCGCTCCTGCTCGAGGAAGCGGCCGACCTGTTCGAGGCGCACACCGACGAGTTCCTCTCGCTCTGCCAGCGCGAGGCGGGCAAGACCCTGCCCGACGCCGTGCTCGAACTGCGTGAGGCGGTCGATTTCCTGCGCTATTACGCAGTCGAGGCGCGGCGCCAGTTCGCCGAACCGATCATGCTGCCCGGACCTACCGGGGAAGAGAACCGGCTGACCATGGCAGGGCGCGGCGTGTTCGCCACGATCAGCCCGTGGAATTTCCCGCTCGCTATCTTCATCGGCCCCGCCGCCGCCGCGCTGGCGGCGGGCAACACCGTCGTCGCCAAGCCCGCCCCGCAGACGCCGCTGATCGCCGCTTTCGCGGTAAGGCTGTGCCACGAGGCGGGCATCCCGCCCGAAGTCTTCCAACTCTTGCCCGGCGCGGGCGAAGTCGGCGAGATGATCACCTCCGACCCGCGCCTTGCGGGTGTTGCCTTCACCGGATCGACCGCCACCGCGCAGGCGATCAATCGCGGCCTCGCCGCGCGCGAGGGGCCGATCGCCACGCTGATCGCGGAAACCGGCGGGCAGAACGCGATGATTATCGATTCGACCGCCCTGCCCGAACAGGTCACGCGCGATGTCGTCGCGAGCGCGTTCCAGAGCGCGGGCCAACGCTGTTCGGCCCTGCGCACGCTCTATATCCAGGAAGACGTCGCGGACGAGATGCTGACGATGATCCGCGGCGCGTTCGAAGCGCTGACGATCGGCGATCCGCAGGACCTCGCCACCGATGTCGGCCCGGTGATCGATCCGGACGCCAAGGCCGCGCTCGAACGCCATGTCGCCCGGCGCAAGAAGAACGGACGGCAGGTCTGGCGGCGCAAGCTCAACAAGGGGCTCGCGGCAGGCTGCTTCGTCGCGCCGACCATCATCGAGATGGACTCGATCCTCGACCTGAAGCGCGAGAATTTCGGGCCGATCCTACACGTCGTCCGCTTCCGCGCCGACCAGCTCGGCCAGGTGGTCGAGGATATCAATTCGACCGGATACGGGCTGACGATGGGCCTTCACAGCCGCCTCGAAGCGACGCGCGAATTCGTCGAGGCGCGGGCGCGGGTCGGCAATTTCTACGTCAACCGCAACCAGATCGGCGCGGTCGTGGAAAGCCAGCCCTTCGGTGGCGAGGGCATGTCGGGGAGCGGCCCCAAGGCGGGTGGCCCGCATTACGTCGCGCGCTTCGCGACCGAACGCGTGGTCTGCATCGACACCACGGCGGCGGGTGGCAACGCGACGCTGCTCGCATCTCTCTGAGAAGCGGCGCTTTTCATGGACGGTTCAACAAGGAACGGGTTAGGACGCGCATCATGCGTATCCTGACCCAATTCGTTCTTGCTCTCACCGCCCTGTTCTGGGCCGCCGCCGCGCAGGCCGAGGTGCGGGTGACCTTCCACAGTTTCGACGGATCGGTGCTGTTCGGGCGCTATCCCCACACCTTCATTTCGATGGAGGGCACGCTGGAGGATGGGACGCCGGTGAAGGAGAATTACGGTTTCTCGGCCAAGAGCGCCGGCCCTGCCGTGCTCGCCGGACCGGTCAAACACATCGTGATGACTGAGAAGGACAAATATGTCCGCTCGACCAACCGCCATTTCACCGTGGCGGTGGACGATGCGAAATATCACGACATCCGGCGCGAGGTCTTCCGCTGGCGCGACGCGCCGGGGAAATATTACGATCTCGACACGCGCAATTGCATCCATTTCGTCGGGGCGATCGCCGAGATGGTCGGCGTGAAGGTGGACTATCCCGAAAAGATGCTGCGGCGTCCCAAGGCCTGGCTCAATCACGTGACCGCGATGAATCCCCAACTGGGTGCCGCCCAGATCGACTGAGGGAAACTGATGGCCAGCGCTTGCCCGCTGGCCCGCCATCGGCAATCACGCCCCTATGGCGATTCTCTCCGACAAATGGATCCGCGACA
The DNA here is from genome assembly GCF_009827295.1 of Qipengyuania pelagi. Classification (NCBI taxonomy): domain Bacteria; kingdom Pseudomonadati; phylum Pseudomonadota; class Alphaproteobacteria; order Sphingomonadales; family Erythrobacteraceae; genus Qipengyuania; species Qipengyuania pelagi. Next base: position 555,682 of record NZ_WTYD01000002.1, read on the forward strand.
AGGCGCTGAACGAGGGCATGATCGAGCCCTTCGTGGAAGCGCAGCGGCGCGACGGCTGCATTTCCTACGGGCTCAGCTCGTTCGGTTACGACGCGCGGGTCGCGCCCGAATTCAAGATCTTCACCAATGTCGACAGCGCGGTGGTCGATCCCAAGGATTTCGCCGCCAACAGCTTCGTCGACCGCGAGACCGATGTCTGCGTGATCCCGCCCAACAGCTTCGCGCTTGCCCGCACGGTCGAATATTTCCGCGTGCCGGAAGACGTGCTGGTGATCTGCCTCGGCAAGAGCACCTATGCGCGGTGCGGGATCATCGTGAACGTCACGCCGCTGGAGCCGGGCTGGGAAGGGCATGTGACGCTCGAATTTTCGAACACCACGCCGCTGCCCGCGAAAATCTACGCCAATGAGGGCGCGTGCCAGTTCCTTTTCCTGCAAGGCAATGAACGGCCGGAGGTCACCTATAACGACCGGGCGGGCAAATATATGGGCCAGCGCGGGGTGACCTTGCCGAGACTGTAAGGTCGGGCTTTGACTCGAAAGCTCCCCGCGCGCATTCAGGCGCGACAGGGAGAACGATGATGAGCAAATCCGCACGCGAATTCGATATCGTGGTCTATGGGGCGACCGGTTACACGGGTCGCCTCGTCGCCGAACATTTCGTCTGCGAATATGGCAGCGCGGCCGATGCGCCGAAATGGGCGATGGCGGGCCGCGATCCGGGCAAGCTCGAGCGGGTGCGCGACGAGATCGGCGCGCCGTCCTCCACCCCGCTGATCGTCGCCGATGCCGATGACACCGCCTCGCTCGACGCGATGTGCGAGCGTACGCGCGTCGTCCTCTCCACGGTCGGCCCCTACCAGCTCTATGGCGATGCCCTCGTCGCGGCCTGCGTCAGGGCGGGCACCGATTATGCCGATCTGTGCGGCGAACCTGCATGGATGCACGAACAGATCGCGCTCCATCACGAGGCCGCGAAGCAGAGCGGTGCGCGCATCTGTTTTTCGAGCGGTTTCGATTCGATCCCCTTCGATCTCGGCGTGCTGATGCTCCAGAAGGAAGGCAGAGCGCAGAACGGAAGCCCCGCGCCGCGCGTAAAGGGGCGGGTCCGCGCGATGCAGGGGACGTTTTCGGGCGGGACCGCCGCCAGCCTCGGCGCGACGATGAAGGCGGCGGCGAAGAAGCCGTCCCTGATCAAGATTCTGAACGATCCCTTCGCCCTGACGCCCGGATTCGAAGGGCCGGACCAGCCCAACGGACTGATTCCCCATTACGAGGACGAGCTGGGCAAATGGGCCGCGCCCTTCATCATGGCGTCGATCAACACGAAGAACGTCCACCGCACCAATTACCTGCGCGGCCATCCCTATGGGAAGGACTTCCGGTATGACGAGATGATGCTGACCAGCCCCGGCGAGGCGGGCAAGGCCGCCGCCGACGCGGTGACCAAGATGCTCAAGAATCCCTTCGGCGCGAAACCGCCCAAGCCCGGCGAGGGGCCGAGCGCGGAGGAGCGCGAGAACGGCTTCTACGACCTCGTCTTCGTCGGCGAATGGCCCGACGGGAAGCGGATGCATTACGCGGTCAAGGGCCGCTACGATCCCGGTTACGGGTCGACCAGCCGGATGCTGGGCGAGACCGGGATGGCCTTGCTCGAATGCGACGAGCCGGGCGGAGTCGGGACGCCGGGCAGCTTCCTCGGCGAAGCGCTGGTCGAGCGCCTGCGCGACCATGCGGCGCTCACTTTCCAGTTGGAGAAAGGCTGATCCCGATGGCATGACTGTTCCCCAGACCAAACGGGGAGAGATTTCATGGCTACCATCGCGGCGATCGTCGGACGCATCTGTATCGCGCTGCTGTTCATTCTGGCCGGCCTCAACAAGGTGATGGATCCGGCCTCGACCGCCGAATACATCACGGCGCAGACCACCCTTCCCGGCAGTCTCGCCATGCCGACCGGCGTGTTCGAGATCGTCGCAGGTCTGATTCTGGCGAGCGGTTTCATGACCCGGCTCGCCGCCGCGGTCCTGGCCGGTTTCACTGTGCTGACGATCCTGCTGTTCCATTTCCAGGTCACCGATCCCGCGCAGGCGCAGGCGGCGCTCAAGAACCTCGCCATCATCGGCGGGCTGCTGATGGTGTTCGCCTATGGGCAGGTGCGCGGCCGGATCGGCGCGGTGAGCGAGCGTGACAAACGGATGGAAGCGGAGCTGAAGGCGGCCCGTGCCGAAGGACGGGCCGAAGGCGCGGTCCAGCGCCCGACCGACTGAATGCAATAAGAACCCGGCGCCGCCTCTCCCGGTTCGGGGAGGCGGCGCCGGGTATCGTGCGGCCTAGAGCGGTCAGAAGCTCGCGAGCAGGCTGACCTTGAAATTGCGGCCTGCCAGCGGCACGAAATCCTTGGTGAAGCTGGCATGGCGGCGCCCGGTGACGTCGAAGATATTGTCCGCCTTCACCATCACCCGCACCAGATCGTTGCCGCGCAAGGGGCTGAAGGCCAGCGAGGCGTTGACGAAGGTGAAGGCGTCAGTGGTCGTCTCGAACGGAGCGATCTCGTCCTGTTCGCCGAAATACTGGACCTCGAACCGCCCGTCGATCCCGGCAAACCCGGCATCGAGCGCGGCAAGCGCGCTGAACGGCGGGATGCGCGGCAGCGGGGTGCCGTCGTCGAGCTTGGCCTCGATATACGATCCGCGCAGATCGGCGCCGAGCGTGAAGCGATCGGACTGGACCAGCGGCAGTTTCACCTCTCCCTCGATCCCGAAATAATCGGCATCGGACTGGAGATACTGGAAGACGGGCAGATCGTCCTCTTCCGCGCCGGTGGCTTGCAGGAAGATGTAATCGTCGAACCAGTTTTTGAACACCGAGAGCGACACCGTCGCCGGGCCGACCTCGCCGCGCACGAAGCCTTCGAGGCCCCAGGCGCTTTCCTTGTTCAGATCGACATCGCCGATCTCGAACGCCTGGGTGGCGATGTGGGGGCCGTTGGCGAACAATTCCTCGCCGCCCGGCGCGCGCTCGGCCCGCGATCCGGTGATGCCGATGCGCAGGCGGTCATCCCCACCCGGCTCGTAAATGAACGACAGCGCGCCCGAGAACAGGTCGAAATCGCGCTCGACGCCCAGCGGGACCGATTCGATATTCGCCATTTCGTAGCGCGCGGCGCCTTCGATCTGGAAGACGTCGAGATCGTATTCCTGGAGCGCGAAGATCGCGAACTGATCGGTGCGGTTGGGCGCGACGAAGGCCTCGTCCCCGATCGCTTCGAAATCGCGGTAGTAATACTGGACGCCCAGCGTGCCGCCGAGGCGACCGGTGTCGTTTTGAATCAGTTCGGCGCGCGCTTCGATACCGGAGACGTCGAACACGGTGCCGACCTCTTCGCCTTCGAATTCGGTATGGGTGTAGTCCGAATAGCCGACGCGGGTGCGTAGCATGGAAAAGAAGCCGTCACCGAGCGCGAGTTCGCCGCGCATGTCGGCGCGGAATTGCTTGAGGCCGATCGAGACCTGCTCCTCGCCCTCTTCGCCGCCTTCTTCCTCGCCCCCTTCCTCGCCATGCGCGTGGCCCGTTCCCGGTCGGCCCGGAACGCCATAGGCGCTGTCGTAATATCCGGCGGAGAAGCCGAGATTGCTGTCCCCCGCGAACAGGGTGAGGCCGCCATTCACGGAATAGGTTTCGGTCGCGCTGTTGGGCAGGACGCCGCGCTGATCGGCGGCTTCCTGCAATTCGGCCGCCTCGTCGAGATTCCCTTCAGCGGTCTCCTCCGCGACATCGGCGAGGATGTCCGCACGCAGAGCGGGCGACAGGGTGTGGCCGGGCACTTCCATGTCATTGGTGTTGCGATACGACCCGTCGACATGGGCGACGAAATACTCGCCCAGCGGCAGATCGAGCGAGGCGGCCCCGCTTCTCAAGTCGTAGGCGGTGTCCGCTTCGGCCAGCACGTCGAGATGGAAGGGTTCGTTGAGGCGGCGCGTGGGAATGCGCTTGTCGATGATGTTCACCGCACCGCCGATGGCCTGGCTCCCGTAAAGGAGGACCGCAGGGCCGCGCAGGATCTCGATGCGTTCGGCGGTCAGCGGCTCGACCGAGACGGCGTGGTCGGCTGACGTATTCGACACGTCGATCGCCCCGATCCCGTCGATGAGAACCTTGACCCGCTCGCCTTCGAAGCCGCGCAGCACCGGGCGCGAGGCGCCGGGCGAGAAGCTCGTTGCCGAGACGCCCGGCTGCTTGGCCAGAATCTCGCCGATCTGCCCGTTCATCTCGCGCTGCAATTCGCGCCCTTCGACCAGTGAGGTGCCGGCGAGGACGTCGAGCTGTTCGAGACCGGGAGCGGTCACGACGATCAGGCCGGAGCCATCGACGTTCCGGTTATGGAGATCGTCCTCGATCTGCGGGGACCGGGTCGAGTCGGCCGCGTCGGGATCGGGGGTATCCGGGGCCGACTGGGCAAGGCCCGGCACGGCAGCGAGGGAGAAGGCGAGAGCGACGAGCGAAGAAGCGACACGGCGCGGCGAGCTAGGCTTATGATACAACATAACGCGGCCCTCTAACGATCCTTCCGCGCGGGGCAAGCGTTCTTTCGCCGGAATGTCTTTTGGCGCGGACGAACGACTTTGATAGGGCCTCGCGGATCGCGCCATCTGTGGCATGGCGGATTTTCAAAAAGGCTTTGCGATGCGGGGCAGCAGCGCCATAGATGCGGGCAAGGGAGAGACTGCGTGGCGGAAAACGTAACGGAAAACGACGGGCGGTCGTCGGCCTTGCTGTGGGGTTTGCGGGCACTTGGGCCGGTGGCGGCGATCCTGGTCTGGCTCGCGCTCGGCGGATCGGAGGGTCTGCCCGCTGATGCCCGTATCGTCGCGGCCGTGGCGACGCTGATGGCGATCTGGTGGATGACGGAAGCGATTCCGCTCGCCGCGACATCTCTCCTGCCCATCGTGCTGATCCCCGCCCTGACGGCAATCGGCGTGGGAGAGGCGACCGCGCCTTATGCCAGTTCGATCGTCTTCCTGTTTCTTGGCGGGTTCCTGATCGCCATCGCGATGGAGAAATGGCAGTTGCACCGCCGTATCGCGCTGCTGACGCTCAAACGGGTCGGTGCGGAGCCAAGGCGCATCGTGCTCGGCATGATGCTGGCGACGGGTTTTCTGTCGATGTGGGTGTCGAACACGGCGACCACGCTGATGATGCTGCCGATTGGTCTTTCGCTCGTGGCCCTGCTGGTCGAGAAGAGCAGCCCGCACGATTGCGCGCCGATCGAATGCCACAGCGAAATCGCCGCCCTGCCTGACGAGAATATCCGCCGTTTCGGCATCTGCCTCATGCTGGCCATTGCCTGGGCTGCCAGCATTGGCGGACTCGGCACGCTTCTCGGCAGCCCGCCCAACGCCATCGTTGCGGGCTATGCGGCGGACGAATTGGGCCGCGATATCGGATTTCTCGAATGGATGAGGATCGGCACGCCCTTGGCGCTGGTCTTCATCCTGGTGGCATGGGTGATGATGACCCGGTTCCTCTATCGCTTTACTCTGGCGGAAATTCCCGGCGGGCGTGAGATGATCGCGGAAGAAGTGCGCAAGCTCGGCCCGATGGGGCAGGGTGAGAAGGCGGTCCTGTTCGTGTTCGCCGCCGCGGCGTTCCTGTGGATCGTTCCGGGCATTCTCGCGGATATTCCCAGCATTGCCGCCGCCGTGCCCTGGATCGGCGAGCTGGACGATACCGCCATCGCCATCGGAGCGGGGATTGCCCTGTTCATCATTCCCGCGCGCGGGCGGACCGAAATGGTGCTCGATTGGCGCGACGCGGAGGACGGCCTGCCCTGGGGCGTGCTGCTCCTGTTCGGCGGCGGCCTCAGCCTCGCGAGCGCCGTGGCCGCGACCGGGCTCGACGGATGGGTCGGTACGCAGGTCGCTGGACTGGAGCCGCTGCCCGTCATTCTGCTCGTGGGTGCGGTGGTGGCTCTCACCATCTTCCTGACCGAGGTGACCAGCAACACCGCGACGGCCGCCACCTTCGTGCCCATCCTGGGCGGCGTGGCGGCGGGCATCGGCATGGATCAGATGAGCCTGCTCATCCCCGTCGCTCTCGCGGCGACCTGCGCCTTCATGCTGCCGGTCGGAACGCCGCCCAACGCCATCGTGTTCGGCACCGGATCGGTCACGATCGCGCAGATGGCCAAAGGCGGCATCTGGCTGAATATCGTCGGCATCCTGCTGATTACGATGGTCTGCTATCTGCTCGGCGGATGGGCGATGGGCCTTCTCTATTGAGGATTCTATCGAGAGCCCTGACGGGATGCGCGCGCCGATCGGCGCCGCCCCGTCGGGCGATCAGGTCCTGATCCGATGATGCTGGCTGATCCGATGATGCTGGAAATGGAGCGGGCGAGGCGATTCGAACGCCCGACCCCAACCTTGGCAACTGCCTCTCGGCATTTTCGCTATCGTTTTCGTATTCAGTAAAATCTACGATATTCCAGGCAATATCAATTGCTTGTTTCTCACATCGAGTCCCCATTGGTACGCTGCGATTTCCGGCGGTTTCCCTCCTACTGCTTCCCCCCTGCTTCCCCGGCCATGCTGCACCTGTGTGGGGAAGCAAATATCAAGCGCGTGGGCCACCGGAGCGCAGGAGCAACTTCGAAAGGAATGACAACTCAAATCAAGGACAAATCGCATGACCAGACTAACTAAACGCACCGTCGAGGCGCTCAAATCCAACCGAGAGCGCGACACCTTTCTTTGGGACAGCGAACTGCGCGGTTTTGGCGTTCGCGTTAAACCCAGCGGCACCAAAACATTTATCATCCAATATCGAAACCAAGAGGCGAGGACCCGTCGCTGTGTTATAGGCCAATATGGTGTTCTGACTGTCGAGCAAGCCCGCGACCTCGCCCAAAAGAAGCTCGCCGCTGTGATCGACGGGGCCGACCCATCCGCCGAACGGCACTCGGTCCGTACGGGGCTGACAATCGCAGCAGTTTGCGATTGGTATCTTGCCGAGGCCGAAGCCGGTCGGCTGATCGGACGAAACCGCCGCCCCATCAAGGCGTCATCGGTCGCAGGTGATCGAAGCCGTATTGAACTCCACATTAAGCCGCTGATCGGCAATCGCGTGGTCAGCCAATTGAAATTGGCAGATATTGAACGCTTGCAAGGTGATATTGCGGCTGGTCGAACCGCCCGAGCGAGGCGCACAAGCCGAGGTGGGCAAACGGCTGGCGGCTCAGGCGTTGCTGCCCGCGCCATCAGCACGCTTCGCGCTCTACTCAATCACGCCCGCCGCCTCGGCATTATTGAGGTTAGTCCGGCAACAGGCGTGCGCATCATGGCCTCGCAGAAGGTGAAGCGATATCTGAGCGCTGGCGAAATCCGTCACCTTGGCAAGGTGATGACGCAGATGGAACGCGAGGGCGAACACCCGGCCGGCCTCGCTGCGATCCGCGTCATGCTTCTCACCGGTTTTCGCCGCATGGAAGTGCTGGCAATGCGCAAGGCATGGGTTCAGCCCGACGACAATCTCGTCCGTTTTCCGGATACCAAGTCCGGTCCGCAGATCCGCGTGGCCGGAGACTCAGCAATGCACGTGCTGGAGGCTCAGGCTTTGTCCAGTCATTCGCCCTTCATCTTCCCGGCGGATTGGGGCGATGGGCATTTCGTAGGCGTCGTTCGGGTGCTGGGCCGAGTCTGCGCGCGTGCAGGCCTGGACAAAGTGACACCGCACACCCTGCGCCACAGCTTTGCCAGCATGGCAGCGGCGCAAGGTTTCAGTGAACTGACCATCTCGGGCCTACTCGGTCACGCCCCGCGCGGCGTAACCCAGCGCTATGTGCACCTGGATACCGCGCTCATCATCGCGGCGGATCAAGTGGCGGCAGAGATTGCGCGACTATTGGACGGTGGCGAGTTGCGGAGCGTGCGGGAGATCAAGCAAGCGCGCACACTGGCAGCTTTGCGTGCAGTTGCATGACGCCTACTTGGCTAAGATTGCCCAAAAGTCAGATTGAAAAACTGCGGTAGCTCGTGGATAGCGCTCCAAATCAAAGCCCGTCTCCAGAAATGGGGATGGGCCTTGTGGATAAGCCTGTGGTCTGTTCGGACTATCAGGAACCGGGATTCACGGACTATCAGGAACCCAAAGCTCGGACTATCAGGAACCGAAACAGGCCTCAAACCCGCAGAAATGCTTGGCTCCAGCATCCCTTAACAATGCTAACGACAATCCTTCTCGGATTGTTGCTAACACTAGGCACAGCGGCGCGCGGCTCCTCAGCGCTTTGGGGTGCGCCGTCACTGCGCGCCTTATGCACTCGGCAGGTGCAAGCTTCGCGGCTGCTTGCTAGAGATTAAACGATGAAGACCGACCTCGATCATCTTCCCCCGCAAAAGCAGCGCGAGATCGAGCGCGTCGTGCAGCTTATCTTCGAAGAATTCGACGATGCCTTCGCGCTCGCTAAGCATGAGTGGAAGAAGGCCGGGCGGATACTTAAGGTCATTCTTTACGGCAGCTATGCTCGCGGGACCTGGGTCGACGAGCCTCACACGGCCAAGGGATACCGCTCCGACTTTGATCTTCTGATCATCGTCAACGACAAGCGACTCACTGACAGGGTGAAGTACTGGGCGAAGCTCGATGACCGGCTAATGCGCGAATATGGCGTTACCGGTACGCTCCAGACGCCGGTCAATTTTATCGTGCATACCCTGCAAGAGGTGAATAACGGGCTGGCACATGGGCGCTACTTCTTCATGGATGTGAAGGAGGACGGGGTTGCGCTCTACCAATCCGACGACACCGACCTGCATACGCCCAAGCCGAAGACGCTGGAACAGGCGCTGGCGATGGCTCAGGAGTATTTTGACGAGTGGATGCCGTCAGCCGAGCAGTTTCTCATCCAGGGGAACGAGGCCACGAAAAGAGGCTGGAACAAGAAAGCAGCGTTTGAACTGCACCAAGCGGCTGAGCGCCTTTATCACTGCGTTCTGCTCGTTTGCACCTTCTATACGCCGCATAACCACAATCTTGCATTCCTGCGCACCCAGGCTGAACGGATCGACCCGCGTCTTACTTACGTCTGGCCGCGTGAAACGAAGCGTGATCGCGCACGCTTCGAGAAGCTCAAGGAAGCTTACGTGAAGGCGCGCTACTCGAAGCACTACCGCATCAACAAGGAAGAACTCGATTGGCTCGGTGAGCAAGTCGAAGAGCTGGGTCGCGTCGTCCACGATGTATGCACAGAACGCCTCGAAAAGCTTCAAGCCGATGCCAAATCGTGCCCGGATAAGCAGTAGACGCCGATTTGATTGGCCGGCAGCTTATCGATCTGGCTTGCCGGAAGCAGACCTTCGGCTATCGACCCCATTTCGGTGGTAGCAGCGCATTCGACCTATCGCCAAAAGCGGTCGTTCATGAAGAACCGGTTGTCGTTGGTAACGCGCCTCAATCCCAGCCATTCTGGTACGAGATCTGAACGCCCAAAAACAGTTGATCGTATAGCGGCAGCTACGCGCTACACTCTCCGAGACACAACAAATCGTCGCGAAAAATTCAGAATGTCAGCGGTCGACAAAAGGGCGGTCGCGAACCGCAGTCGAAAACGGCGCCGGGTTTAAGCCAGCGCCGTTCATCGTTCTCATTCAATGCGAAGTGGCCTGAGAATCAACCGTTGCATGAATACTCAAATTGCGCCGCGAAATAACCGGCGTTCTGGATTATGCGAATGACGTTGAAAGATGCCAGACCGCCATTCGAAGCACAGATGTTTTGCGCACCTTGCTCGGCCGCAGCTATGGCCTGTCCCACTTCGGGTAGAAATGGCCCGATATCCGTTTGCTGAGCAACCGCGGCAGAAGAGCCAAATGCGATTGCAGCCGAGAGTGCCAGAACCTTCGTTTTAGTTTTGAACATGGTATTTTCTCCGTGGGCTCTGAGCCCTTCACGCCGATATAGTGGCTTGGATCTCCGGACCTCGGCCGAGCAGCCTGGTCAACGGACGCGATACGCCGACCGGGCGTGCTCGGAGCAATCCAAGCCGCTTATCGTCGCTCCGACGAAAATGATTCCGCGCCCGACCAATCCCATGAATCAGGCAAGAGCGACTCGCCCCGGTCGGTCTCCTGGCTCGCGGGTCATCACTTGAAATACACCTTCCCGAACCAAACAATCAGTCCAGTGGTTGCGGAGTGACCCGCCAGTATTTCTCGCTCGCCGCTTACAGTTGCAGGGACAGCCGCAGATTTGACCTTGGAGGACCTCACTGTGTTCCCGTTAGCGGTGCGAACTTGAAGCTGAATGCGCGCAACTTTGCATGCAGCTGATTTTGAGTATCGGTACGCAGCTTTGAAAACAAGGGCTGATGCGCTCGTTTCGCGTCGAATAGCGCGAAAAACATCGTCAAACCCCATCGATGGAGATCCAATCCCGTCCCATCTCCAATGCCTGTGTTGGCGTCGCCCCAACCAACTGCGCGATCAGTTCAGCCGACTCGACGAGTCGTGGGCCAGGACGATTGAAAAGATGGTGGCCATCAACGGCAAAGACCTTCCCTTTGCGAACCGCGGTAAGGTCTTTCCAACCGAAGTGGTCGACGAGCGACCCCAGATCGGCGAGCGTTTGTGGCAACAGATATCCGCAGGGCATCGCAACGATCAGATCGGGATCGGCGGCAATCAAGTCGTCCCAATTCAGCCACGAGGAATGTTCTCCGGCTCGCGCGAACAATGGGTGACCGCCGGCCGCCTCGATTAGTTCGGGTACCCAGTTTCCTGCGGCCATCAGCGGATCGATCCATTCGATCGCGGCGACACGCGGGCGATCCATCCTCTCCGCGCTACTTCGGGATAGCCCTGACATCCGCTCCTTCAAGTCACCGACGACCGATGATGCACGCTCGGGAATTCCCGCCGCTTCGGCGACCTTAGCGAAATCGCTCCATACATCTTCCAATGTATCGGGTGCCAGCGACAGCAGCGTCGGGGCGGTTCCGATCCAGTCGCCGAGTGCTTCTTCCAGATCGGCAGGGGTGACCGCGCAGACCGCGCATTGCGATTGGGTCAAGATGAGGTCGGGCCGCAAGTCCCGCAGAAGCGCGGTATCGACTTCGTATACCGACAGTCCTTGCCTCACGATTTCCTGGATCCGGTCGTCGATCTGCCGCGACGTCAGTCCTTTCTCGAGTCTGGTCGACGTGACGACCGGCAATGCCTTTACGAAAAGCGGATAATCGCATTCGTGCGAGCGACCGACGAGGCTCTCTCCCAATCCGAGTGCGACGGCGATTTCGGTCGCGCTCGGCAGGAGGGACACGATGCGCGGCTGCGCCATGTCAGGCGAACCGTATTCGCGGAGAAGGTCCGAATAGCGTGGGAGCGGCTCTGGCGAGGAGCCAGGACGCCAACAACAGTCCTGCGAACCATAATGCATCGTTCGCGAAGATCTGTCCCACGATCGCCATCGTGAAAGTCTCTGTCCCGCCTACCACCAAAGCAAACCCGAATAGCGCAGCCTCGTAAACAGCGAAGCCGATCAGAAAGGCGCCAAATGTCCGAAGGGTGCTCAGCTCGTTTTGTTCTCCCATGATGATGGCACCGGCGAGCATGGCGAGAATAGATGCGATGCCCAGCGCACCGCCCCAGGCGAACGCATATCCCGTGTGCGGGTAGCCGAGGACGGTGAACCCCAGCAACTGGTTGGTCGCCCAGATCGCGAGGATCGTCGTTAACGCGAGCGAGCGGCGCATGGTCGCGGCGGTCACGATCGTAACAGCCACGAACGGCATCATGCAGGCGGCAACCAGCGATCCGCCCACCGTCGCCAAGGCAAGTGTGACAGGCCATGCGAACCTCGCAATGTCGGACTTTGCTATCATTTCATCCGTCATCGAAATTCTCCTTAGAAACGCGCGTGCGCGCCAATGGCGAACGAGCGTCCGGGCGTCGCGAAACTGAAGACATCCTCGTAATCGGCGGCCGTCAAATTCTCGACTCGGCCGAACAGCTCGACATTATCCATCACCCTCACGTCGGCGTTGACGTTCAGCAGAAAGTAGTCGTCCAGTTGCACGCGAACCGGCACGAACGAGGGATCGATGAAAGCGCTGTCGATCGTCTCTCCATTGTAGCGCGCAACGAGCGTGACCCCTCCGGCATCCTTGGGAGCGCGCCAGTCGACAGCCAGGCTGGCGGTATGGGAGGGCCGCCGCACTTCGCGCGCGCCATCCTCGTGGGAACGCAGATAGGTGTAGGCTCCATTGACGCGCCAAGCTTCCGCGAAGCGCGCCTCGCCGAACACTTCGACGCCGTTTCTCTTGGATACGGTATCGCGATTGCCAGGGCTGGCGACGAAGTTCGGGGGCGGAAAAGAAGTGAAGATCTCTTCGTCCAGTTCGCTCTCGAAATAGGTGACCCCGATTGAAGCGCGCTCACCGAACAGCGACTGGTCGATCCCGATCTCCCATCCGCTCGACTTCTCGGGCCTGAGGTCGGGATTGCCGATGAAACGGCCGTCCACGAACCCATATAGTTCGTAGAACGAGGGGTTCTTCACCCCCGATCCGACGGCCCCGCGCACTCGCGTAGCCGCAGCGATCCGATAGCTCGCCTGAAGCCTGTACGTGGTTGTATCGGCGAACTGGTCGTTCCAGTCCCTGCGGATGGATGCGGACGCGCTCGCTCGGTCTCCGAGATCGATCGCATACTGGCCGACGAGACCGACATTGTCGATCTGTCGGCGACCGGTGAATGCGAAGCCGGTCGGATCGGTGTTACGGAAGCGTTCGCGTTCGACATCGAGAGCCGCCGTGACCCGGTGGGTCAGACCGCCAGCCTCGATACGCAACGTCGTATCGTAGGACCCTTTCAACCTCTGGCCCTCGCTGCCATAGCTGCGTCCAGTCGAAGCGAAACCGTCGCGCCGGGTATCCGCGATCTGGGCCGAAAACGCTTGGGTCCAGCGATCGTCGAGCAAGTCTAGCTCGCCCCTGATGAGCACATAGATAGCCTCGTTCTCGAAGCGGTTGCCGGGGCTATCGACCTGGAATCCGAAGGTCGGACTTCCCGGATCGGAATCGCTGTCGTTGAATTCGGCATTGGTGCGCGCGTAGCGTAATACACCAGTGAGGCGTGCATTGGTTGATGGCGCGAACGTCGTCTTCAGCGAGACCGCACCACTGTCGTTCGCAAGATCGCGCGTGCCGTTCCGGGCGCCTGGCGTGCCATCGGTGGTATTGAGTGTGGCGGACAGCGCGTAGTCGAGATCGCCACTATATCCAGCGATCCGGGCAGCACCGTTCACCATGCCGAACGAACCGGCTTCGATCCGCGCGACCGCCCCGGGCGCATCGCGGCCGTCGAGAGTGATGTACTGGATGACGCCGCCGATCGCGTCCGACCCGTAGATCGCGCTCTGCTGTCCGCGCAGCACCTCGATCCGCGAAGCCTCGTCGGCGATAAGCGTTCCGAAATCGAACTCGCCGGCGTAGGGATCCGACACCTCGATCCCGTCAACGAGGACGAGCGTATGGTTGGCTTCAGCACCGCGCAACCGAAGCTGTGTCTGACCGGGAACCCGTCCGACCGCGACCCCTGGGACGTCGCGGAGCACGTCGGACACCTCGCGGACTTGCCTCCGGTCGAGGATTTGCTCGTCGAGGACGGTGACCGATCCGCCGATCCGGTCGAGCGGCATGGGATCGGTGGCGCGGTTCCCGGTGACGACGATCGAGGTGTTGGATGTCTCTGGATCGGCAGCGGGATCGATGGTCTGAGCGAGCGATGGAGCCGGCAGAAGCACGGAAGACAGAAGCGACAGGTGAATGTATTTCATGAGAACGAATTTCCGGGGCGCCGGGCGACTTGGCCGGAGCGTCCGCACGAGTGCGGTCGACGAGACTGCTAGGGACGGACGCGTGCATCCCCCGGCAGTCCTGCCGATGCGGCTCCAACCGCTACTCGTCGCCCGGACGAAATTCGTTTCGCGCCTGGCCAATCCCATGAGCCCGGCAAGAGCGACACGCGCCGGTCGGTCTCCTGGCTCACGGGTTGTCGCACGAAACATACCTTCCCAGACGACAATTGCCGCCCAGTGGTTGTGGAGCCAACCCCACCCATGTTACGCGCTCGCCGCTTACAGTTGCAGGGACAGCCGCAGAATTGGCCTATCGAGACCTCACTGCGTTCCCGTTACCGGCACGCTTTATCGACATTTGATTCTGCCGACGCTCGTCTCATAGACTTTGGTCGAATGAGCGGCAAGCGCGCAGTTCCAGAGCAACGCAGCAAGACGATGGTCGCCGTTTTAGGGGGTAGGTGAACTTAATCCATCGTATCTGTTTAGGTCACCAACTGAAATGCCCAGATGTTGATCCGTCGACCTTTGGATTGGCACCAGCTTTCGCTTTCGTCTGAGATCGATTCTCAACCCTTTCTTAAATATCGCGAATGGTGTCGGAAGCCGTACGGCAGCATTTTAGTTTCTAATGCGCAAGCCGGACAGATCGCATACGGTCCAACTTCGTCGCCGGTTCAATGTCCTCTATATTGAATGCGCGGCCTAAAAGCCGACCGTCGCACACCCACCCTAAACCACGACATTAAAGCGTCAACATTATTGACCCAGAAGCTGACACATAGGCCGTCCACGAGCGTGGCTGCAACCAATCGTCGAGTATCCCGTGTGCGCTCGTAATCCGAATATCTGGCGCTTGGTGTGCGATGATCGCGTCGTTGCGCTGCCTTGGCGTTGCATCATTTAGCGACGCTCTTAGACACTGCCGCTACAGAAACTTTGCAGCTTGGTTGCTAATCAGAAGCACACTCGCAACGCTATCACTGCAGGTCGCTGGCAGCGCCGGATACAGTCGCGATGCACTCCGCTTGCAGGCGTAATCGGCGTGGGGTATTTGTCCGTAAGCGTCTGATTTGAAGAAAGAAAATGAGGGCGAGATAAAAGCGCCGCCGTCGGTCGGGGCGCAGGTGGTTGGTTTCGTTCAGTAATATGCGACGGCACCCATATTGCCCCTGCGGCGCTCATTTCAAAAAGTTCTTTGCTATCAAACAGATTGGCGACGGCGCTTGGCGTTCTGCGCTGTTTTCGTTCGGTAACCCACTTTCGCCCGGACGTCCTTCGCCGTCCCGATGAGCATCGGTGCATTTGACTGGAGTGCTTGCCCCCACGCCTCTGCGCTGCGGCGAAAGAACGACAGCTGCGGCGTAGGAACGTCATGTGGCGCAGGGTGCCCTAATCGATCGATACTCAGTGCTGATGGCGGGCCGGCCTGTTCCCTCCATGCTTCCCAAGGTCGGTCCGTCATCACCCGAAAGATGAAAGGATCGACGGCTATGCCATCTGCGAGCACGACAGAGCATCCTTGCGAGCAATGCGGGCCCCAGGCCATCGAACCGATCGCCATGCGCGTACCCGAAGCCTGTCGCTATCTCGGGATCGGACGCAGCACACTCTATGTGCTCATTTCCAGAGACGAGATCGAGATCATCAAGATGGGGAGCGCAACCCTCGTGCTCACAGCCAGCCTGCGCTCGCTGGTTGAGCGGCTACGTCGTCCTGCCGATCAGGTACCGGGGACCGCTATATGATTACGGCGCATCCTGACTTGCTGAAAGCTGTGGTGCTTGCCGCAATCGTGAGCATGCCAGATCATTCCAAACGTCAGCTGGTCTCGAAGATCAAAGCGCGGCGTGCAAACGCAGAAGAAGCGCTGGCCGCCAGATTGGTGATTGCGCTTTCGCAGCGATCCTAGGCTCTCTGGCTATGGCAGCTACGCGCCCCCATAGCGGCCATAAAGTCAGGCGAGGACACGCCTGAAAGCTGCCGTTCCAAAGTTTCGTCTGATTGAGGAAAATAAGCCTTCAATCGCAATAGGTCGAAAAATTTTCTTCGCGATGCGTCTTGGTCGCTGAAGTGAGGCGCATGAAATCCTCGTTAAGTTCGGCTTTGCCGTATCGTGACCGTGCACGAATTAAGTTGCTCCTTCATTATGACTTTCGGATGAGCACCACCCCAGCAATCACAAGCGCGCCGCCAGCCAGAAGCCAGGATTGATCGACAAGCAACGCGCTAGCTATGATCAATGCGGCAGCTAGAGGGCCTTTCAAGGACTGACGCTCATTGCGAAGTCCAGCGAGCTGCTCGATACTGAGCGGATCGAGCTGAACCGGCACATATCCTGACTTTGCGATCGAGTTCGCAGTGGCAAGTATGTCGGGCAAGGACGCCGACAACCCCAGCAGCTGACCGCGAAGTCTCTTCAAACCCGACCGAGCGCTGCCGAGCGAGAACCGCTCGGCGAGAAGCTCCGTCATGATCGGCCGGGTCTCTTCGGCGATGTTGTAGTCCGGTGCCAGCGATCGGACGAAGCCCTCTGCAGTCAACAAGGTACGCAGAAGAATGGCCAGATCAGGTGGCAGAACCAGTCGATAATCCCGCAACAGATCGAAAACGCGGGAAAAAATCTGCGAGAACTCGATGCCAGATAGCACGGTCCCCCTGAACTCTCCAATCAACTGATCCAGATCCACCGCGAGCGCATCGCGATCCACCTTCGGCTCCCCCGCCCATGCGAGCAGGACATCCGCGACATCGCTGGTTTCCTCACCAGCAATCGCAAGCACGAGGCGGACGATTTCGTCGCGCCTGGCCTTGGTGAGCGTCCCGACCGATCCGAAGTCGATGAAGCCGACATCCTGCTCGCCGATCAGGAAAACATTGCCGGGATGAGGGTCGCCGTGGAATTCGCCGTTCAGAATGATCATGCGCAGGACTGCGTTGGCATAGCACTTGGCGAACGCCGCCACCTCCGGATCGCCCGATGAGGCGCCCAGCGAAGACGCGGGCCTGCCGTACAGGCGTTCCTGAACGTTCACCCGCAGCCCGGTCAGTTCCCAATGGATGGCCGGGGTCCTGACGCCGATGGTTTCGAGATATGCGCCGATCCGCTCGCAGGCTCGGGATTCCGCAGCGAGGTCCATCTCCCAGGCAAGATTGCGGCCGAAGGTCCGCAGAAACTCGACTGGCCGGTAACGCGCGATGTCAGGCGAGCGTGCTTCCGCGATCTCGGCAAGACGCACAAGCAGGCGCACATCGGCTTCCATGCGCGCGGCGGTGCCCGGGCGGCGAACTTTCACGATGACCTCGCTACCGTCCCGTAGCTTGGCGGAATAGGTCTGTGCAATCGAGGCGGACGCCAGAGGCTGTTCGTCGAACTGCGCAAAGTCGTTCCGCCAGTCCTCACCCCAGCTTGAAGCAAGTACGGGCTCGATATGTGCGAAGCGCACCGGCGACACCTGATCGTGCAGGGTTGAGAATGCAGTGATCCAGTGTTCGGTAAACAGATCGCTTCGGGTGGCGAGGAGCTGCCCCAGCTTTATGCCGACTGGCCCGATGTCACGGAGGAACGCGACAACTGCGGCCGGACGAAATTCGCGAGGATCGATGACATTGCTCGAAGAGGGAATAAATCCGAGGGCTCCGGCGAGAGTCTTCGCACCGTGCCTCATTAAGATTCGGCCGATCTCCGCGGCGCGAGCGATGCTGCTGATAGGCTTTTCCGGGGGCGATGCCATGATATTACTCAGCCTCGGCCCGGAGTTGGTCCAGATTTTCCGATACCCTTGCAAGAATCTGCTGCAACGTTTGCTTCTCGTCGGCGGCAATGTCGCGCCAAAGCAGATCATGAAGCCTATCCGCGGAGCCTCTCAGTTCGGGCAGCATATCATCTAGCTGCTCCGTGAGGATGAGCTGCCACGCTCGCCGATCCGTCTCAGCTCGAAGCCTTTTCATCAGCCCGCGTGCGCAAAGACCTGCAACCGCCTGGCCGATGGTCGCCGATTCCAGTTCCAGTTTCTTGGCGATTTCAGCCTGCGTAAGGGCAGGATCGCGAAGAAGTTGTCCGATGATCCTCCACTGTGTCTGATTGAGACCGATCCTGGCGACCCTCGCATCGTACACTCTGCGCGCGCCGCGACTGATCTCGTCCATAAGATAGAGAATGCGGTCATCATCGGTGATGATCTTCTGCCGACGCTGAGACCGTGACATGGTATCTGGTTTTTCATCCATAGGGCTGTGTAGTCGGATAGCCTCGGATGCCCAAATGCAAACTGCTAAATGCCTTTACTATCTGACTCACGGCTCATAGGGCGCGAGACGCGTTCACCTTTTACTGAGGCTGCCGAAAGAGTCAGATGACCGATAACTCCAACCAACCGGAGCAGGAGGGCACAACCCCAACGAAACCGCAATCGCGGCGTAGCTTGCGCATCGTGCTAATCATCGTTGGTCTTGCCGTGCTGCTTGGCGGGATCTGGTGGTACTACCGGCACGTAACCTACGGACAGTACATGCAGTCGACCGATAACGCCTATGTCGCTGCCGACAGCGTCGTTATCTCTTCCAAGGTAGCGGGATACGTCGAAGAGGTCTTCGTAGGGGAGAACGAGCAAGTAGCTCGCGGCGGAGCCCTCGTACAACTGGATCTGCGGGATTATCAGGCGCAAGCGCAGCAGGCGCGCGCACAGATCGCTGCGACCCTGGCCGGTGCCGACACAATCCGTTCTCAGGTATCCGAACAGGATGCAGCCATTCGCCAGGCGCGGGCCCAACTCGCCGCCGCGAGCGCGGCACTGGACCTCGCGAACGACCAGGTGGCGCGATATCGGCCCCTTGCCGCGACAGGAGCCGAACCGCGGGAAAAGCTAGACCAGTATGAGGCGCAGGCGCGGCAGGCGCGGGCCGAATTCGCCGCTGCGCAGGCGGCGGTGGCTGCCGCGACCGCTCGCCGGGGGACCCTGTTCGAGCAGATCAGCCAGACCCAGGCGCAGGCGGACGCTGCTCGCGCTCAGCTGGAAACAGCCGACCTTACGGTTGAATCGACCTTGCTGCGCGCCAGCAAGGCCGGCCGAGTCGGCGATCTCTCGGTCAGGGTGGGCCAGTTCGTGCAACCGGGTCAACGTTTGATGACGGTGGTTCCGGTGAGCGCGATCTACGTGACCGCGAACTTCAAAGAAACGCAGGTCGGCCTCATCCGGGCCGGCCAGAGCGTCAGGCTCGAAGTTGACGCCCTGCCAGACCTTGAGATCGCGGGACGAGTGGACAGCATATCGCCGGGAACGGGCGCGGAATTTTCCATCCTCCCCCCCGAAAATGCCACCGGCAACTTTACCAAGATCGTTCAACGGATACCCGTCCGCATCGGTATCGATGCTCCCCCTGAAGTGCGGCGTCTGCTCGTTCCCGGCATGTCGGTAGTGGCTACGGTCGACACCCGGAATGCTGCCGGCGAATTGGAAGAGATCTCGAGTCGGACTCAATGACCGAGATACTGGCAGCGCAGGACACTTCGATCGGGCCGGCCGGGGGCCGAAAGAACGCAGACGTGACTGCCTGGGTCGCTGTGGCCGCGGGCGCGCTTGGCGCCATGCTCGCGACGCTGGACATATCAATCGTCAATTCCGCACTCCCCGTCATTCAGGGCGAGATCGGTGCCACAGGCGCCGAAGGCACCTGGATTGCTACGTCATTTCTCGTTGCTGA